>NZ_JAMZGM010000004.1 GCF_024158605.1 Sebaldella sp. S0638
GCAATGGAAGAAGGATTAAGATTCGCCATCAGAGAAGGTGGAAGAACGGTTGCTTCTGGTGTAGTTGCTACTATTACTAAGTAGTCTTACTGTATAAATTTACATAAAAGTATTTACATATGTGGAATAATGTGGTATAAATAAGTGATATAAAATTTAAAATATTGTGGAGGTAAATTAAATGAAAAAATTATTCGGGTTATTAGCTTTAATGACAGTTATATCGGGTGTATCTGTCGCTGACGATTTTACTAATTTAAACTTAGATTCTCACTGGAGAGCTTTACATGGAGGATTAAGAAATAGAACTCACATGACTGGTCAAGAAATGAGAAACGAGTTTTCTGGTAAATTAACTTTAGATGATGAGTGGCAAGGGTTAAGCTTTAACTTTGATTTCTTAAAGAAAGATTTTTATACTAGAAATGGAAGCCATAATGGTAATGGTTGGAATAATGATGTATATTTATCAAAAGATTTTTCAAAAGGTTCATTTGTTGGAGATATGAAATTAGGATGGAAATATGAAGGATATACAGATCAAGGACATGGAAATGAATTCTATTTTGGACCAACTGTAGGATTTAAATTATTAGGACAAGAGGGGACTTTCTCAGCTCAGTTCGTATATTATAATGACGTAAACAGCCAGAAAAACTTAGGATTAACTGGTATAGAAGAAAAAGTATACGCTAGACATTATAAAGATGCTGGTACAGAAGGTATTGGAGGAAACTTTGATTTTAACTTCAATGGAACAATCATGGAAGGAAGATTCGGAACAGTTTCTTATAACTTAGATCTTAAAAACCACTTAAGAGACGCTACTAATACAAAAGATACAGCTTCAGATGGTAGAAATACAGTATACTTAGATTATGATGGTGTAATTTCTTATGATTCACCTAGATTCTATGGATTTGGTGTAGGATTAGACATCGAAAATGAGTATGAAATGCAAACAGGTAACGGATGGTATAACAATGGATTCTATTTAAGTCCAAAAGCTTCATTCAAGCACACATTCGATACTTCAGTAGGAAAAATTGCTGTAATGCCTTATGTTAAATGGGATGCAATTGACCAACAAAGAGGAGAAGCTGCTGGAAGCGATGATACTTATTCAGGATACGGAGATACTAAGTTAAGAGCAGGATTAAATATCTCTCTAGACAGAACAGGATTATAATAATAATTTATATAAAAAACAGGTTTGAAAAAACCTGTTTTTTTATTTTATAAAATTTTAATAGATATAATTAATTAGAAAAATGAAATAATGGGAGAAGATAAAAGTGAGAATGGGCTATTCATATAATATTATTAATTCGTAGTTTTTTATACTTAGCGAGTTTTAACGATCAAAAGCCAAAAAAATCCTTATAATGCGTCTCTTTAACTTATTATGAAGTGTTGTTATCTAATTTTACTTATACAGGTAATATTTATGATAATAAGAATTAATTTATACAAAAAAAGAAAAGAATATAATAAATTGCTAGATACTTAAATATATGTAAATAATAAAAAAATAAATATTGCAATAAAATAAAAAATTATTAATCTTGAAATTGATACCCGAGCTTCGGCAAATGGCAAAAAAAGGTAAAGTTTTGTTAATTTTACTTTGAGAAATAAAAAAGATAATGTATTTTTGGAGAGCAGAACTTAATTTAATTAAATGCTTAAAAATAATTCTGTTTGAAAAATATAATTTATTAAAGTAGCAATATTTATATTAATAAAATAAGAAACACAGGCTTAGTTAGGAAAAGACAAGAAAATATATAAATAGTTCTCAATACATTTGTACATAAAAAAGTCAGGCCTACCAAACCTGATTTTGAATAAAAAATTATTATTATCTTTTCTAGCATAGTTATCATACAATTTTTGCCTTTGAATAAACTCATAAATATCTTAGTTAAATCTTTGTGATTCAATTTTTGGAAAAAATAAAAGATATCCCTTGAAAATCAATGGTTAATAAACTCTCTTTAATTGAATGACGACAAAATTATCGGTGTATATAAAGTAGGAACAAATAATTTTAGTGATAGAAAATCATACAAATTGTATTTAATCAGAAAAATATTTCGGTAAAATTAGGTTTGATTTGACATAAAATAGAAAAATGATAAAATATATTGTAGTAAAAAATTGGAATGAAAAAGGAGAAGAATTTTGGCTGGAAACAGAATAATTTGCGAAAAGAATAATGTAGATTACATAACCATACGTAAGGCAATGTGTCAAGACGCCAGAACAAAGGAAGAAGTGAGGGAAATAGCAGGGGTTTGTCTTGAATGTGACAGCTGTAAAACTGAACTGGATCAGATATTGAGTTCTGTGTGCGGGTGTAAAGATGTCTCTCTAGAAGCAGTAGTGAATGCCGTAAAACACGGGGCCGCGACAGTTGATGAAGTTGGTCAGGCAACAGGTGCTGGAATAGACTGTGGAAGATGTAAGATATTAGTGGAAAATGTAATTAAACTGGGAAAATAGACCAGAACAGAAATATGATTTTTAATTGTATTTTCTGATGATAGTTTGGCTTTTACAATTAAAAAGATATTTGATGCAGGCAGAAAAAATTTGATCTAAGGTTTTCTGCCTGTTTTTTCTTATTTAGAAATTTAGGTTTTGAAAGATATATGTTTTACTAATACTGTTAAAGATGATAAAATATAGATATTGTTTTTGAAATTATTTTGAAAGGTAATGATATGGGGAAAAATATTACATACTGGAAACAGGGGGTCAAAGATGGTATTCCAATATGTCTCGGATATCTCGCGGTATCTTTTACATTTGGAATTGCAGCCAGAAATACAGGGCTGACTTCATTTCAGTCTTCACTTATGTCAGCGACTAATTATACATCGGCAGGTCAGTTTTCGGCAATAGGGTTAATAGGAGCATCAGCTTTATATTTTGAAATGGCTGTAACACAGCTTATTATCAATTTACGTTACTGTTTGATGTCATGTGCCTTATCTCAAAAATTGAAAGAGAAAACTCCATTGATACATAAGTTTATTATGGCTTTTGGAATTACAGACGAGATTTTTGGTGTATCGGTATGTACTGACGGAAAATTAAATCCTTTTTATATATACGGTGCTATGAGTGTAGCAATGCCGGGATGGGTTTTAGGGACATTTTTAGGAGTTATTTCAGGAGATATTCTGCCTTTGGGGATTATAAGGATTCTGAGTATAGCACTTTATGCTATGTTTATAGCAGTTATAGTGCCGCCCGCCAGAGGAAATAAAGTATTGGCAGGTCTTATTATATTATCAATGCTGTTAAGTTTTACTTTTTCAAAAATACAGATATTATCATTAATTTCACCTGGATTCAGAATCATTATTCTCACAGTATTAATAGCAGGAGCAGCAACCGTTATTTTTCCGCTGAAGGAGGAAGAGTATGAGGGGTAATGTTTATGTATATATACTGGTAATGGCTGGTGTGACTTATTTGATACGTTTGATGCCGTTACTACTTTTTAACAGGGAAATAAAAAATATTTATATAAAGTCATTTTTGTACTATGTACCTTATGTGACTTTGGCAGTAATGATTTTTCCGGGAATATTATATGCAACCGGGAATATATGGTCTGCCTCTACAGGCTTTTTGACGGCACTTATTCTGGCATATAGAGGTAATGATCTATTCAGGGTTTCCTTGTGTGCATGCTTATCTGTTTTTCTAGTTGAATTACTTCAAAAATTTGCTTTTTAATAGTAAAAAGAAATACAGGTATAGTTTTTTAATGGATGGATCTTATAATAAATGACAATCATCATAATGATAAACCGGCTGATATATCTTGTCAGCCGGTTACATTTTATATATAAATTTAGAAAATGGGACTTATTTAGGTGTCTGATTCTTCTGAAAGTATCTTTCTAATCGAATCAGACATAGAATCAATGATTAGATAACAACTGGTAGCTCCGGCATCCAAAACACCTCTTGACCGTTCTCCGAGCCTTGAAGCTCTGCCTATTTTAGCCACCATATCTTTGGTAGACTGCCAGCCTTCATAGGCACCTTTTTTCATTTCATCTAATGAGTCATAAAAATTATTTCCGTTTATATGTGCATTTTCAAATGCTTCGTAAGCAGGGACTAAAGTATCAAGCAGAGTCTTATCTCCGGGTTTTGCATTTCCAATGTCTTTTATTGCTTTAATGGAATTATTGAGAATCTCTGCAAAGGATTCGGCAGAAATGTCTTCTTTGTTTATTGAAAGTGATATTTCTTCAAAGAAAACTCCGTATAAAGGTCCCATGGAACCGCCAATGTCATCCATAAGGGTTTCACTTAATATTTTCAGACCTTCTGAAAGAGAGTAGCTTTTACCGGCAAGTTTATCACGGCACATGGTAAATCCTTTGTTCATATTAATTCCATGATCACCGTCACCTATTTTTCCGTCAATTTCACTTAAATAGTCTCTGTTACTTTGTATTGTCGTGATTAGATTATCAACTATAATTCCGGCAGTACTGTTTTTAAATATCATAAATTACCTCATTTCTCAAACTGTGTTAATCCCACTGATTCTGCTGGCGTATCAATTAGTTCTTTTAATTCATTATCCAGTTTCATAACTGTAAGTGTAATACCCATCATTTCAAGCGAGGTAAAGTAGTTACCCACATATGCTTTATATATACTGATACCTTTTTCTTTCAGTATATTGTCTACTTCATTATAAACTATATACTGTTCCATAACAGGTGTAGCCCCAAGACCTGAGAGAAGAATTACTACTTCATCTCCAGAGTTAAAAGGCAGATCGGGCAAAATAATATCTGTTATTTTTTTTGCTATTTCGTCTGCGGTTTTCAATGATTCTACGGCTATTCCCGGTTCGCCGTGGTGGCCTATTCCTACTTCCATTGTTCCTTCTTCTATGATAAAATTCGGATGTCCAACAGCGGGAATAGTGCATGGTGCAGTGCCAATACCTACAGATCTGGTATTATTAATTGCTTTCTGCGCAGCTGCGATTACTTCATCAAGGCTGGCTCCCTGCGAAGCTTTTGCTCCGCCTACTTTCCACATAAGAACTTCACCAGCTACACCTCTTCTTTTTTCCATTTCATCTTTTCCGGCAGAGGCACAGTCGTCATTTGCAACTACTGTTTTTACTTCTATTCCAAGTGCCTTGGCTTTTCTTATTGCCATATTTACATTCATATTGTCGCCTGCATAATTTCCGTAAAGACAAGCCACGCCTTTACCGGCAGAGGCAGCAGATATTGCATCAAGAAAAGCATTTGCAGTGGGAGAAGAAAAAATTTCGCCGACAGCAACAGCATCACACATGTTTTTTCCAATATATCCGATAAATGCCGGTTTATGTCCTGATCCGCCGCCTGTGATAATTCCTACCTTTCCTTCTATAGGTGTATTTATATATTTTACTACTCTGGGATTATCAGTGGCAGCTATAAGGTTTTTATTTGCCTTAATAAATCCCTTTAACATATCTTCCACCACGAAATCCGGATTATTAATTATTCTTGTCATAATACCCCTTTCTATAAATGAAGATTAACGCCGGTAAATTTTTTCTATTTCATTAATCATTTCTATCTTATCCGTACTTCCTCCGCCTGAAAAATCATTAGAAAGCCAGATTTCCAAAAGCTGCTTTGCCAGTTCGTTTCCTATAACTCTTGCTCCGATACACATAATTTGGGCATTGTTGGAACATCTTGAACGGACTGCCGAGAAACTGTCATGACAGACAGCTGCACTGACACCGGGAATTTTGTTGGCAGTAATACACATACCTATACCTGTACCGCAAATCAGAATACCCCTTTCATGCCTTCCGGCAGATATCGCTTCTGCTACTTTTCTGCCAATATCAGGATATAAAACCGGATTTTTATCATAACAGCCGTAATCTTCCGTGCTGTGTCCCAGTTCTTTCAGTTTGGCGGATATAATCTGTTTCAGATCGAAGCCGGCTTCGTCACAGCCTAATGCAATATTCATAATAATCTCCTTCTTCTGATTAGATAGTTTCGGCTATTTTTTTCAGATTTTCAAGCCCTTTAACGGCCAGTTCCTCGCCTGTATCGGCAAATTTTCTCCATATAGCACAGTTACCGCTTAGTTCTTCAAAACTTGGGTCAAAAGATTCTATAACAAGGGGACCGTCATACCCAATATTTTTTACAGCAAGGAAAAACTCTTTAAATGGAACAAGTCCTGTTCCGGGAATGCCTCTGTCGTTTTCATTTACGTGAATATATCCCAGATATTCTTTTCCGCATGTTTTTACAGCTTCTGTAAAGTTTTTTTCTTCTCTTATCATATGAAAACAGTCTAAATGAACTTTTATATTGTCATAGCCGACATCTTTACAGAATTTTACTGCGTCTTCTGCTATATTAAGGAAGTGAGTTTCAAATCTGTTTACACATTCTACACAGATAATGACACTGCCTTTTTCTTTTGCATATTTGCAGACTTCTTTCATATTAGTTACAGCCCAGTTCCATTCTTCCTCTGTCCGGGGCTTTTTTGTAAGATAGCCCCATGCTGCATAGTTAACTCCCCCTAGAATTGGTGATCCCAATTCTTCACATATATCAACACATTTTTTCATAGCATCAGCAGCTTTTTTTCGTATTTCAGGATCAGGAGAGATAGGATTTGTTTCAGCAGTAAGTGTAGTAGTGCATACACAGTCAATTCCAACTTCTTCCAGTTTTTCTTTTACAGCTTTAACTGGAAAAGAAAACGGATCTGCTATGGCAAAATCAATGACTTCAAATCCAAGTTCCTTTGCTTTGGGAATAATCCATAAATCTTTTTCACTAAATTTTTCTGCCCATATAAAACTGTCTACACCAAATTTAAAATACATAAAAACACCTCACATTTAAATAAATTCAAAAACTATAAGTCAGTTATGGCGAAAACTATTTTTACTGGGTGATTCTGAAAGTTTACAAGCTGATATTTTACTCCGGCAGGAATAAAGAAGCTGTCTTCAGGTTCAAGCTGGAAAGATTCTTCCATATCTACGAGGTTAACTGTTACAGGGCCGTCAACGCAATATAATGCGGCGTCCCCTTTATGTGTGTCGGGATCTGAACAACGAGGGCCGTATCCTCCCGCTGGAAGAATAAATTCACCCATATGCCCGTAATCATTGCTTGATATAAATCTCATAAGCATAGGATGAGCGGTACCGTGAACATTATTAAGTTTATCCCCGTCTCTTACAGCATATACTGCCTGTGGAGCTTTTCTTGCTTCAGGGCCGCTCACGGGCCATGCTCCTATATCATCAGTACAGCCTTGTCTTGCGTAATCTTTTATAACTCCTCTCATATCGGGAAGATTAGCGTTATTCGGTCCTTTATAAAATTTAGTCTCTGCATCAGTAGGAATAACAGCAGGCGGAATATTTTCTCCCCATGCTTTAGGAGTAATAAAATAAAGGACTCTCGCAGTTTTATCAGAAAAATTATGGGCTTTATGCCATGCTTCTTCAGGCATGTAGAGACCGTCTCCTGTTTCAAGATATGCAAACTGACCGTTTCCGCTTCTTTGTACAATAGGACCCTGAAGAATGTAATATGTTTCGTCACCCGGATGAATATCCAGAGGATCAAATGAACCTCCCGGCCCTAATTCATATATTCCAAGCATAAAAGTATCAGTGGTAACAATAGTATACGTATTATCGCTGGTAAATGCATTATTTGGCGGGTAAAGAGCCATAGAATAGTCCTGCTTTCTTATTAACATAGGTTTTTTCTTGTCAGGTTCAAAAGGGAATTTACCCATAATTTCCATTAGTTTTGCCATATTTCTTATCTCCTTTATATATTATTTTTTTGATACTGTCTTTTTGAAAAAATTGTATAAATTAATAATGTTTAAAAACTATATATTTTTACTAAAACCATTTAACAGCAGAGAAATTATATATATCTGTATCGTGCCGAAATATTAGTTTTGTTTCAGTAAAACCTGAAACATCTCTTCGGAATTCTCTACATCCAGTAAATGTACTTGTTTTTCGGGGTTATCAATAAAAGTATAAAGTTTTTGAAGTAATTTTTTCATTTTATTTTTTGAGTTTATGTCCAATGCCATAAGCAGTATGATTTTTACTTTATCTTCCCCGCACCATAATACGGGATATTTTAGTCTAACTGCGGCAATTGCTGTTTTCTTCACACAGTCTTTGAAAACATGGGGGATGGCTATTTGTGAACCAATAGAAGTAGGTGTTTTGTTTTCACGTTCCAGCACTTTTTCTACAAAGCCGTCACTGACATAGCCTTTTTCCATCATTAGATTACATATTTTGGAAATGGCGTCTTTTTTATCTTTAGCGTATAAATCGCATAAGACCAGTTCTCTGTGAAATACTTCCTCAAATATGTTGCTGGAAATAATTTCATCATAGAATTTTTCCCCGATTTTCTTTTGGACAAGTTCGATATCGTGTTCATTCACCTCTTTGCTTATAAATGCAGAATTATTAATATCAAGTGCTACTGTAGTGATGACAAGAGGAGCCTTTAGTGATTTTTTCATTTTAAAATTCTTATAATGACTAATTTCTTTTACATCCAGTCCCATAATTTTCTCCATTAATTTATTCGCCATATATCTGGAAGTCTGCTTGTCGGAAGCGGTAATAAGAACTGCTTCTTTTGATTTTACAGTTTCTACAATAGTGTTATGTATAAGAAGAACTATCCATGCTACGTCATCCTGTGTAAAGTCTACATTAAGTTCTGTTTCGATATCATGAAGCTGTGCAAGACACATACCGTAAAGGCTTGCAAATCTTTCTTTTATATCGTGGTGTATGTCATTCCAGATTATTATCTGATAGTCATTGCGGAATTTTATGATCTCATAAAAAGCTGCGATATCCCTGATCAGATGATTTTTCTGAGGAAGAGTGGTTTCGCCTATTACACTTCCTATTCCTGAAATGAATTTTTTTGCTATGCTTTTGTAGTATTTATTTGAGGTGAAGATGTAGTTTGTACATGTACGGTACACCATGAGTCTTGCAGCGAGGTAAGCACTTTCCAGCTCCAGCTCGTTTATATCCGTTTTGAAAATATGGCGGAAAAGATTCTGAGCCGCAATAAAGCATGCCTCATTTATACCAAGAGAACTTTTTGGTATCGGGTTAGTAATGAATTTTTCATTTTTTATTCTAATAAGACTGACAGTGATATATTCCAAAAGCTGATAAAAAGAATCGTCAGCAAATGTAATATTCAGTTCTTCTTCAAGTTTTTGCACAGCAGTGAGAATTTTTGACATGTCAATATTTTCATAAGTATTTTTGAAATAAGAGTATTTTTTGCTGTCAAGGCGTCTGTCCAAATTTTCAGGCGGTTCAAAAGAATCTGAAACTGAGTATTTTTTTATATTATGTTCAATCATAGCCTGTCTTATGTTAAATTCATTACCATCAATTATAATTCCAAAATTTCTTTTCTTTATTAGTGCGAGATCATGTCTTTCCAGAATATTCGTAATATATTGCAGATCTTTTCTTATAATACTGCGGCTGACGTATAACTCATCTGCGAAAAGCTGTATGGTGTAAATAGAATTATACTGGAACAGAGTATCCAAAATATAATTTTTTCTGAATGAAAATGAGTCAGGAGAGTTAGCGTTATCTATTTCCTGAAGGGTAAGGGCCCTCTGACTATTGTCAATATCCAGACAAAAACCTTTTCTGGGGATACTGAGCAGTTCGATGTCGTGCTTTTTCAGTTCTTCACGGACATCTTTAATATTGTGTTTAATACTGCTGATGGAGACATTCACTATTCTGGCAAGTTCATCGGCTGTAATATAATCATGAACATCAAGTAAAGTACGGATAATCTTTTTTACTAAATTTTTCATAATAATTTCTCCCAATGATTTTAATAAAAATTTATTTTGGCTGAGTGTGATATTTTCTACAATAGTATATTACCCCAAAATTCCGGAAAACAAAGAAAACATAAAATCTAATTTTGCACTATAATAACTCAAATGATGCAAAAAAACTTTAACACAAATATTTTAGATATAAAAAGTAACATTAATAAATATTCAATATAATGTTCGGGAAACAGAGGAGAATATACAACAAAATATATTTATGAAGACTGTCTCAAAGTAAAATATTTAAGACAGCTTCACAAAATATGTCTGTTTTAATAAACTGCTTAAAATATATCTGTAATTATTCAGAATAATATGGAATTCATAATTTACAGTTCTACTGTAACTCTGTATTTTCCGGGAACAGCTGCATATTCCAGCGCATCTTTAAAGTCATCCAGCTTGAAAGTCTTAGACTCAAGGAGATTAGTAACCTTAACTGCACCTGAATTCATTAATTCGGCAGCATCCATAAAATCGATATAATCTGCTGAAAAAGTTCCGATAATCTCCATACGTTTATAATGAATCAGGTTAGAGCTGATATCAAAGTTCGGCTCAGGATATCCGGCAGCAAAAACAAGAATTCTCCCGTAGGCTTCTTTTAACATCCCTACAGACTGGTTATTTGCTTTGGAATTACCCACAGCTACGACCACTGCATCTACGCCTTTGCCATTTGTGAGTCTCATCACACCTTCTACAGGATCTTCTTTTTTTATGTCAATTACATCAAAGCCAAGGGATTTTGCATTTTCCAGTTTATTATCAAAACTTTCCGTAAGAATGACTTTACATCCATAAGCCTTCAATGTAAGGGCATTTAATAATCCCATAGTTCCAGCGCCTATTACTGCAATAGTTTCATTTGGTTTTGCCTTAACCAGCTTTACTCCTTTTACCACTGTAGCAAGCGGCTCAAGAAATCCGGCTTCTGCTGAAGGAAGGTCTTTGTTAATTTTAGCTATTCTTCTGCTTGGAACAACCATATAGTCAGCAAATCCAAAGAATCCTTTATAGCCGTCTTCTGAAAATTTATCCAGTATATCTGCATCAGCACAACGTCCCTCCTGTCCAGACTTACACATATCACAACGTCCGCAGGCATCATATAAAAGAGCTACTCTGTCGCCGATTTCATATCCTTTTACTTTACTGCCTTTTTCTATTATTATTCCGGAACCCTCGTGTCCTCCGGCCATTGGATATCCCTGATGTTCTCTTAATCCCATAAACTGTCCGTAATCAGTAGTACAGATATTGCATGTTTCCTGCTTTATAAGCACATCAAATTCACCCATTTCAGGCAGGTTTCTCTCTCTTATTTCAGTAATTCCCTTAGCTTTCAGCAAACCAAAGCGCATTTTTTTAATATCCATATTGTTATTACCTCCATCTATTTTCCGTTTCTAAATGCTGTTAAGACTTCTTTTGCATGTTCTTTCATTAAACCGTAAACTGCTTCCTGTAACTCGTGATAACCAATTTTGCCGTCTGTTTCCTTGATTTTCTCTCCGGCAAATTTCACAGCAGCTTTTGACATGTATGAATAATAATTTATTTTTGAACAGCCTGCATCAATAGCCTGCTGAACCTGATCGAATTCTACTCCTGATGCACCATGCATAACTATTCGGCAGTCATCCGGCATTGCAGCACGTATTTCTTTTACTCTTTGAATATCAAGAACAGGCGGCTCGGCATATATACCGTGCATTGTACCAAAGCATACAGCCAGTGCATCACAGCCTGTTTCCCTTGCGAATCTCCCAGCTTCTTCAGGCTTTGTAAAATATTCTTTTATATCTTCGTTTGTAAGCACTCTTGATTCGGCATCACCATGTGTATCTTCATCAGAAGAAGCCATTACACCGAGTTCAGCTTCTACGGTAATATCCAGTTCTTTTGCTATTCTGACGAAATCTTTTACATTTTTTACATTTTCCTCAAAAGGCAGCGCGCTGCAATCGTACATAATAGAAGAAAAACCAAGCCTGATAGCCTTCATAACAAAGTTAAAATCTACACCGTGATCAAGATGGACACATACCGGGACTTTCGCATGTTTTGCATATTTGACCATTTCTGGACCGATTTTTTCAATGGGAATAACTGTATCGTGAACCTGTGCGTGATCTATAATTACAGGTGTATTCAGCTCTTCGGCGGCATCTACCACAGCACGTAAAGTCTCCATATTAGGGGTATTGATACATGGAACAGCATACCCTTCTTTTTCTGCAATATCCAAAATTTCTCTCATGTTTACCAACATTTTATATTCCTCCTGTTTTTTATAAACTCTATATCAGTCTGATATTTTAAACATTCATATTTGAAAATGTTAATAATAAGATTTTTATCATCTGTATAACGTAATACTTCAATAGTTTCCAGCTCAGAGCATGCAAGGGCAATGTTGCTTAATATATCAATGTGTGTTCCGTCTTTTCCGGCGATACCTATCATAAGATAGGCAGTGTCCTCGCCGAAAGATACACCGCCGGGAATCTGTACAAATGAAATTCCCGAATGATAGATATGACATTCAGAGTTGGCAATTCCGTGGGGAATCGCCAGATGATTGCCGATATGTACAGTGGCTACTCTTTCTCTTTCAAGCATGTCATCAATATATTCTTCGGCTACATAACCCTGTTTTACCAATATTTCCCCGCAGGCTCTGATTGCATCCCATTTATTGTCAAATTCAGCCCGTAAAACTATATTTTCTTCACATATTATACTTTTACACATACTACCTCCCTTTACAGATAACTTTTCATAATACAACAATTTTAAAATTGTCGCTTATACCGGTATGTTTTCTAAAATTACAGATTTCTGCAATTATTATTTGCGTATTAAGACAGTGTTTTCAGATATTCTATTATTTTTTCATATTCTGCATTGTTCATAAGATTATCCACAGCAAAAACAGGAATATCTTTATTGTATTTTTTTATTACATCTTTTACTCTTCCTTCAAGGGATTTAGTAGTAACTATCAAATCAGATTTTTCAGGAATTTCGGCTACAGATACATGCTCGACATTTTTATTAATCATGGCTTTTTTCAGCATGCTTTTCATAACGGAAACACCCATAACACTTGATCCCATACCTGCATCACATGCAAATATAATATTTTCAATATTTCCTGATGGAGTTGTTATTTTAAGATCGGCTGCGGGTTCTCCGATACCTTCTGCATTCAGGACAGTTTCTGTTTCATATTCCTCTGTTTTGTCTCTCATAAGGAAGAAAGAAGCTACAAGCATGGCAACAGCCGCTCCGACAAAATATGAGGCAATGTTAACTATGAAGCTGCCTTTCGGTGTCATGGCAACAAGTGCAAGAAAACTTCCCGGTGAAACAGCAGCAACAGTTCCTCCGTTAAATGTAGTGAGGATAAACAGAGATGCCATATTTCCGAGTATAGCGCCAAGCAAAGTTTTTGGTTTACTTAATACATAAGGGAATACAACTTCTCCTATACCTCCGAAAAACATAATAAGTGCAGCCGCAGGAGCAGATTTTTTTGCCATACCTTTTCCAAAGAACATAAAGGCCAGAGTGATACCAAACCAGCATCCGCAGTTTGCTTCCACAAGAAATATAACTGATTTTCCGAATTTAGCTGCTTGTTCTATTGCAATAGGTGTCATAATACCGTGATTAATAGCATTATTCAGGAATAATACCTGACCTGGCTGGACAAATAATGCTGTTAATGGCAATAGCTTAGCGTTAATAAGGAAATTCACACCGGCAGTCATTATACTTAATATGACAGAAATAACAGGTTCAATAGCGACAAAGCCGAATATCATCATAATAAGACCGACTATACCCATGGAAAAGTTATCAACAAGCATTTCCATTCCCGGTTTGACCTTGCCTTCATATAGTTTATCGACCTGTTTCATTATCCATGCACCGAGAGGTCCCATTATCATTCCGCCGATTAACATAGTAATATCAGCACCAATAACAACACCCATTGTGGAAATAGCACCGATAACGCCTCCTCTTCGGCCGTATACTGCCCAACCACCGGTATAACCAATCAAAACCGGCATTAAATAATTCAGTGTAGGTCCTACCATACTTCCCAGTCTTTCATTAGGAAACCATCCTGTAGGAATAAAAAGTGCCGTTAACAGCCCCCAGGCAATAAATGCCCCGATGTTAGGCATGACCATACCGCTTAAAAAAGCTCCGAATTTTTGGATTTTGATTTTAATTTGATTTTCTTGATTCATAAACGTCTCCTTCTTTCTCAAGTTCTTATGCTATAAGCAGCTTGTGAAACACTACGATGTCGTTTTGTAAATCCAGAGTTGTGTTAATTTTCCGTTTTATAATATGATAAACAGAAAAAAAGGTATAATTTTGTCCGGTATTAAGTATGAATTGGTAATAAATAACAGTTATCCGTTCCGGCCGGTTTATAAAATCACAGATATTATATATATTCTGCAGTATATACTGCATGGACTATTAACAGGCGCTGTATCCGGAAAGCTGTACAAAGATTGTTTAACTGTAAAGATGATGATCATATGTTTTTGAATGAAGATATGTAGAGATATCTCAGCAGAAATTTATTTCTGACTGATTCTGATAATTGACAATAGAGGGTTTCTAATATCTACCTCCTTTCATTATCGATTGATATTATTTATTATCATTTATTATCAATATATACCATGATTTATTATCATTGTCAAGTAAGTTTATGAAAAAATGTTGAATTTGTTCTCGATTTATGCTAATATAAATAAAATGATAACAAATGGGAGTGCATATGTATGTTTATAGAAGAACGCCATGAAGTAATTCTTGATATGCTTAATAAAGAAGGAAAAGTAAATGTTAAGGATCTGAGCAAAACTTTTAATATAAGTGAGAGTATGATCAGAAAAGACCTTCAGTCTCTGGAAAAAAACGGAAAGCTCAAACGTACGTACGGAGGAGCTATTCAGGTCGAACGCACACTGGTGGATGAGGAAGATTTTATAATAACAAGGGTTCACCGGAATAGAGAGGCTAAGACAGAGATAGCTTATAAGGCACTTGACCTGATACAGGATGATGATATTATTTTTCTTGATATTTCCAGCACTTCGTATCTGCTTGCCAAAATGCTGGTTAACAGCAACAAAAATATTACTGTTATTACAAATATGCCTTTGCTTGCTTCAATGATAAAGTCCACGAACGAACAGAAATTTATCTTTATCGGAGGGGACTATAATACTCTTGCCGGAGGAAATATAGGCTCTCAGGCAATAGAGCAGATCAGTAAGTACCGCTGCGGAAAGTGTTTTATAGGGTGCATAGGAATAAATCTGGATGACGGAAGTCTTACAGCACTGAATTCTGAGGATTCACACACTAAAAAAGCAATTATGGACATATCGAAAGAATCTTATCTTTTTGCTCCGAGTATGTATTTTAAACAGGACGGATTATTTAATTTTGCTAACCTTATAGACTTCAAAGGGGTAATTACAGAAGTGAAGCCTGACGATAAGACTATATCGGCACTTAATCAGTATGGAGTAGAATTAATCTAGCTGAAATTTTCAGAATACTGAAATATAAAAAAAATGAAATGATAATAAATGGTAATAAATGCTAAGAAAAGAAATTTCATTTTTATATATTAATCAGACACAGACTAATATATTGTTTAACATCAATATAAATAATGATATTATTTAGATACAGAAATTTTTCTCGTTCTTTCTTAGTATTCTTACTTGGGTAAAAGAGGCGGCATTGCCGCCTTTTTGCATTTTACACAAAATAAAAATTTATTAATGCGGCAGTTGACAGAATGAAGTAATGTTATTACCATATAAGAGTGGATGTTTTAAGTTCTTTTATAAAAAATATATATATTTACAAGGAGAGATAAAATGGAAAATATAAATGCGGAAAGCGGTTTTTGGATCAATGAACCAAAAAAATTCACGGTGTCAAATGAAAAGATAATTATAATAACAGAAGAAAAAACAGATTTTTGGCAGAGAACTCATTACGGTTTCAGAAATGATAATGCACCGGCATTTCTTTTCAGTACTGATAAAGAGACTTTTTCATTTGTCGTAAAAAGTGCTTTTGATTCAAAAGAGCTTTATGACCAATGCGGGCTTATCATTTATCAAAACAGTGATAACTGGTTCAAGGCATCTATAGAGTATGAAAACGGGATTTATCAAAGACTGGGAAGTGTCGTGACTAATAATGGCTATTCAGACTGGGCAACAACTGATATTGATGCAGATATAAATGAAATGTACTATCGTCTGAGCCGTAAAGGAAAGGATTTTTGTCTGGAAAATTCCATAGATGGTGTGAGCTTTAAGCAAATGAGAATATTTCATCTGTTTGAAGCGGAAAATGAAGTAAATATTGGTATATATGCGTGTAGTCCGTCAAATTCATCATTTGAAGCAGTATTCACGGAAATAGGTCTCTATGAATCAATTTGGAAATAAAAATTAATAAATGTTTGATAATTTGTGACTAAAATGTTATAATTTAACGAAATTATAAAAAAGGAGAGAGTTATGAACGCATTATTAAATATTATATGGATATTTTTCGGTGGTCTTAGTTTAGCACTGGGATGGGTTTTTTCCGGAATTTTATGCATAGTTTTTATTGTTACTATTCCATTTTCAGGAGCATGTTTTGAACTGGCAGGACTTACACTGGCACCTTTCGGAAAAGAAGTCGTAGAACGACAGCACCTGAATAATGCCGTAGATCCAAAGCCGATCGCAAGTACACTTTGGATAATTTTTTCAGGAATATGGCTTTATATAGGATATTTGATATCAGGAGGAATCATGATGTGTACAGTAATAGGAATACCCCTTGGGCTGCAGTGTTTTAAGATCGCAAAAGTGAGTCTGAATCCTTATAAATATACTTTGATAGACAGTAAAGTTCTGAATATGATGAATAACAGATAAAAGACCGTTTTATGGTCTTTTTATTATAAACAAAAGTTGAAAATATCAGAAAAATAAAGTAAAATAATATATGTCATTTTAAAACTCTGATCAGCTTTTATCAAGAGCCGGGAATGAGTACGGTGTTTTGTCTGAAAGTCAGAAAAAGCACTGGAATTAACAGAAAAATATGAAATTATACTGAAGAACAGGAGATAAAAAATGCAGGAATATGACGATAATAACACTGGTACACCTGAAGTAATTACGGTGTACAGAAGTTTTGACTTTGAGGCTTATGATATAAAAGAAGCTGATAAAAGTTATCTGTATGAAATAGAGAGAACAATAACTGACAATCAGGAAGCGGTTACAAAAGAACTTTGCGAAATAGCCAGAAAATTGAGCGAGGCAAGAAAGATACTGGGCGGATATGCTGACGGATGCTTTAACAAATGGTTCGAAAATCTTGGCTTTGAAAAAAATTATGTGACTAAAATGATTGATAAATATGATCTGGTAGAGGAAACACACGTGGAAAAAGCTATAGATCTTCCGGTAAAACTGGTTTCAGATATGAAAAAAGAGGATCTTGATATTGAGCAGAAAACGGAGATTGTAAACAGTCTGGAACCTAAGCAGAAGTTCAAGGAGATAAAAGAAGAAATATACGGTCCTGAGCCGGAGAAGAATGAAGTGGAAATGATTCTGGAAAAAATACATAAAGCAGAACTGGCTATAACAAAGCAGGAAGATAAAATAGAAAGACTAAAAGAAAAACTGGAAAGACTTCGTGATATGTAATGTACAAAGAAACGGTCTGTGTAGAAACCGTTTCTTTTTTATTACATTTTTTCAGGTGAAAATAATAAAAAAACCGCAGTAAATATGATCTTTGCTGTTTATTACAAAAATTCACTTTTCTGCGGTTTATTATTTATGAGTATATTTTTAAATATCAAAGAGATTTCTGATATCTTCCTCTGAAAGAGTATTTATAAGGCTCCCCTCACTTGTAAGAACATTATCAATTAATTTTTTCTTTTTATTCTGAAGTTTCATGATTTTTTCCTCAATAGTTCCTTTAGTAATTAATTTAATAACCTGTACGCTGTTTTTCTGTCCGATTCTGTGTGATCTGTCCGAGGCTTGGTTTTCCACACTTGGGTTCCACCATGGATCGACATGTATTACAGTATCGGAACTCGTAAGATTCAGCCCTGTTCCTCCGGCTTTCAGCGATATAAGGAATATCGGGGTATCTCCAGCGTTAAATGAATTAACAAGTTCAAGTCTGTCACGGGCTTTCATGCTTCCGTCAAGATAATAATGTTCAATTCCTTTTTTCTTCAATTCACCGGATATCAGCTTTAACATAGTGGTAAACTGTGAGAAGACCAGAGTTTTATGATTACCTGAGATCAGGTCATCAAAAAGCTCAAAAAGAGTCTCGAATTTTCCGCTGCTGTGTGAATAATTATCAATAAAAAGCTTTGGGTGACAGCATATTTGTCTGAGTCTTGTAAGCAAAGAGAATATTTTTATCTGGCTTTTGCTTAATTTTTCGTTTTTTATTTCATTTTCAATTTCTTTTTTGGCAACTTCCAGCTGTGACTGATAAAGTTTTTTCTGATCTGTATCTAGTTCACAAAGCTGTGTTGTTTCTATTTTCGGCGGAAGTTCCAAAAGCACATCTTTTTTTATACGTCTTAAGATAAAAGGTTTTATGTGAAAACTTAATGCTTCCAGAGCAGATTTATCATTCTGCTTCATAATAGGTGTCATAAAGTTTTTCGAGAAATATCCGTGGCTTCCGAGATATCCCGGCATAATAAAGTCAAATATAGACCAAAGCTCGCTGAGGTTATTTTCTATAGGGGTTCCTGTAAGGGCAAACCGGTGTCTGGCATTAACGGATTTTATGGCTTTGGTAAGATTAATGCCCGGATTCTTAATATGTTGTGCTTCATCAAGAAAGCAGAAACTAAACGTATATTTTTCGTATATATCAATATCACTTCTGAAAAGCGAGTAAGAAGTGATTATAATATCATAGTCCTCAGCTTTTTTCAGAAGTTTTTTTCTCATTGAGATAGAACCTTCCACAATTAACAGTTTCAGGTTAGGGGAGAATTTTTTGAACTCTTCTTCCCAGTTATATAAAAGCGTTTTCGGAACTATAATAAGCGCAGGTGAAGAAAGCTTTGTTTTCGTAAGCAATGCAATGACCTGCAATGTTTTTCCCAGTCCCATGTCATCAGCAAGTATTCCGCCAAGATTTATCTGGGAGAGAGATTCCAGCCATTGGATGCCGAATCTTTGATAATCACGCAGTTTTACATTTTCCAGCAGTGAATCATCATATTTTTCAACATTTATTTTTTTGATTTTTTTGATATATTTTTCAAGGCTCTCGCTTTTTGTGTATTTATCATTAAAATATTCAGTTCCTAACAGATCTATATAAAAAGATTTATACTGGGGAATTGATATTTTTGAAGAAAATTTGGAATTTTCCGGGAAAATTTTTTCTATGGAATCAAGCTGTTTTTTTAGTTTTTCATCTTCAAAGTTTACGAAACTTCCGTTTTTCAGTCGGTAAAACTGTTTTTTGATTCTGTAGCTGTGATAAAGTTCTTCCATTTCTTCCGGTGTCATATCTTCTATTTCAAAGTTTATATTCAGATAATCATCTTCCAGTGATACATTCATAGAAAAATTTTTCTTATTTCTGGAAGATTCAATTTTTTTATCAGCGTAAACAGTAGCTATATTTTTCAATTCATCTATTCCCTGAAATAAAAAGTCATATATATCCTGTTCAATATTCATAATAAAGTGAGCTTCGGTATTTTCTGTCCTGTCTTCATAATTTAACCTGTATCTGCGGAAAAATTCTATTATTTCACTTTCTTTTGAATGATCGATTTTCTGAATCTTATCTTCGTTTGTCAGCGGGGTACCGTCAAGAGAAAAAGCAGAATCGCCGTAACAGAAGTGAATTCGTATCATTAAATGCTGTGCATGTGTTTCTATATAGACCTTTGTTTCCAGTTTGGAATAGTTCTCCTCATATACAAGTGATTTTGGAAGATAAAAATTACTTTTATTTACAATATTAGGGATGACATTATTAATAAATATGTCTTCGTTATTTTTGGGTATTTTAAAATCGCTGATATCCAGCTGGTTTATTTTGAAAAGCGGTCTTAAAAATTTATTATCATTTTCATCTGTAAGATATGCAGTATTTCCCTGAATGTATATACCTGAATTAGCAAGAGTATCAAAATCCCAGATCTTTTCACCGTCAGTGTTCAGAATCAGCTGGTCGTTTTCTCTGGAAAGATAAAAGTCAATTTTCGGAAGACCCGTTTTTACAGTGACAGCTTTACTTTTAGCATGAGAAGCAGTGTCTGTCTTGATATTAATTTCCTCATTTTCATAAAGATCAAAAAGCTTTCTCAGGTCTTCTGGAAGTAAAAACTGCTTTTTTCCGCTGTAGAGATAAGAATTGAAAAAATTTCCTTTTATGATATTTTTTAAATTCCTTTCTTTGTCAGCGCAGTAAAATAGAAAATTAATAATCTTTTTTGAATTTTCATCAAACTGGTCTTTTTTGAAATCGCATGTAAGATTTTTCCCCAGTTCGAAAATACTGTTTCTTCTCAGGGCAGTGGTAAAGAAATTAACATCTTTTACTACATACTTATGTTTGTTCAAATATCCTACTTTATATTCCAGATAGGGGTCAAACTTAGTAAGGGTAAGCTCAAATGATATTTCAAGAAGCTCTTTGTTATAATTGCTTTTTTCAAGAGTTTTGTAGTCATCCATCAGGAGTTCCACGGCTCTTATATTGGTACTGTCAGACTTATTTTTATCTGCTTTTTTGTTAGTATTTTTTGCTTTATCTGTAAAAAGTCTGTCGAGCATATTTTCTATGTCAACATCTTCGTATTTTTCAGTTTCAGCCTCAGGTACAGACTCTTCGGAGCGAAAAATAAAATTATTTTCCTGTTCGGGAAGTATCAGGCTGTTTTCCTGAAGATCTCTTAACTTAATAAGAACAGCCACAATATGCTTGCAGGCACCGCTGAACTGCTTAAAGGCAGCACAGGAACAGTGGCAGCGATAGTCTATAATATTGGAATTTTTATCTAGTCCCACAGCTACATCATAGACAGAATTTTCGCCGATTACTCTGCTTTCCCAGTTTAAGCCGAAATTATCCGTACTTTTCAGACAGCTTATCCGTCCCGAAGAAAAATAACTTTCGCCACGGGAAAAAACAGCTTTATTAGAAGCAAACTTTTTTATATCTGAATAATTTAACATACTATACTCCAATACTTTATTTCGTTATATTTCTCTATATTATAACATATTTTTTATTGTAATAAAATCAAATGACTTATAAAATGAAAAATTTATCAATATTTAAAATCCCTGAGTAAAAAGATTTCCGTCATTTATTTTTAATTGACCGTCAAATCAAAAATAAAGTTTAAATAAAGCAAGGACTAAGTCTCTAATCATATAATGAATTTAAGAAAAAAAGTAGATACCCGAAAATTTACCTTTTTATATATAGAAACTATCAGTTACCCGACTGATAGTATTTTTTTTATATAAAATATAAATTGTCTGTACAAATAATCCAGGCAGTGGTAAAATTAATAAAAACATTTGATACAGGAGGCAATAAAATGAAAATAAAATTTTTAGGACAATCGTGTTTCCTTATAGAAACTAATGGTAAAAATATAATAACAGATCCTTTTCTAAAGGATAATCCCAAAAATCCCACTTTACTTAAAGATATTCCAAAACTTGACTTGATATTAATAACACATGCACATTCAGACCATGTAGGAGATGCAGTTGAACTGGCATTAAGAGATGATGCTGTTATAGTAACAGGAAATGAGCTTGCCAAATGGCTTGCGAATAAAGGAGTAAAGGTGATTCCCACAGGTATAGGGGGAAGAAAGGATTTTGACTTTGTGAGTGTAAAGTTCACACAGGCAATACATAGTTCCAGCATAAATGATAACGGTCAGATGCTTTACGGCGGACTGGCAGCAGGAATTTTGATCTATGCAGAAGGAAAAACAATATATCATGCAGGAGATACAGCATTATTTCTTGATATGAAGCTTATAGGGGAGACAAATAAAATTGATTATGCAATACTTCCCATAGGGGATAATTTTACAATGGGGATAGATGACTCGGTAACAGCTGCTGAATGGCTTGGGGCAAAGCATTATATACCAATGCATTATAATACTTTTCCTCTTATAGAACAAAACCCTGAAGAATGGCTTGAAAAGATAGAGACAGCGGGACTTTCGGGGAAAATAATGAATTACGGGGATATTCTTGAGATATAAAAAATCATATGCACTTGCAGTTATAATTGGCAGCTAAAACTGTTATATTTCATAAGGCGGGATACAATATACAGAAAATATAATAATATATAAAAAGAGGTCACGGCAAAATTATGTATTTTGTCAAACCTCTTTATTTTATTTTGGGGAATAACCCAGATTTTTGGAAATTTCCTCAGTAGTTTCCAAAAGATGTTTTAGTATATTTTTTTCTTTTTCTTCACTAAATCTGTTTTTGGGAACAGACACACTTACGGCGTAGTTAACAGTTCCCAGATTATTGAATACAGGAGCTGCGATACATATAATGTCTAATTCCTGTTCTTCATTGTCATATGCATATCCGTTTTTCAAAATAGTTTTTAGTTCGTCTCTCATTTTATCTATAGATGTAATGGTATTCGGAGTATAAGACTTCAGATCAAATCCTGCCCATATCTCATCAAGATTATCCATGTAATTATATGCAAGCATGATTTTTCCCACAGCTGTGGAATAAAGGGGATTCCTCTTACCTATATAGGTATTCATTCTATACGGCATATCCTTTGGTTCCAGCTTGTCTATATATGCAACTCCGAGACCGTCGAGAAATACCAGATGGATTGTTTCGCTTATTGCACATAGGAGATTTTTTAAAAATGGGGCGGCTATTTCATTAAACTTAGTTTCGTTAAGAAGCCTGCTGCCAAGACTTAGTATTTTGAAAGACATTTTATATTTCAGAGTCTCTTCATTTTGCGTGATATATCCTCTTGCGAGAAGAGTATTTGCTATTCTGTGTGTAGTGGCTTTATTCCATTTCAAATTATTTGAAAGATCTGTAAGAGACAGACCGTTTTCATATTTGCTTAAAAGTTCGAGCAGGTCGAATGCTTTTAAAATGGATAAAACATTGTTGGCATTATTCATGCTTCCTCCTTTTGGTAGCGTATCGGCAGATCTGCCGCAGGGATTTCGGTAATAAGAATTCCGAATAAGATTATTATAAGGTATAAATGATATTTTATCAAGGTGTGCATATTTTGGTAAGTCATATGTATAAAAATATTTATATTGGCTGAATTAACTTGATCATATATATTGTGAATCAAAAATAATTTATTAATATATTATATATTATTTTGAAAAAACATAAAATGATGTATACTAGTATTGTAAAAGATGAATTTTTTTTACAAAATAAAAAACGAAACTTAGTTTCATAATACGAAACGATTGAAAGAGATTAAGTAATATCAGTTATTTCAGGAATAAACAACATTTTAGAATAAAATAAATAAGGAGATGATGAAATGTCAGGGTTAACAGGATTTTCAATGGACTTTTTCTCATTGAAAGGGAAAACCGTTTTTATAACAGGTGCCAATACAGGGCTAGGTCAAGGTTATGCAATAGCACTTGCCACAGCAGGAGCTGATTTATTTATAGTAACTTATGACAGAGAGTGGGAGGAAACAGAAAAGCTGATCACTGCCGAAGGAGCAAAAGTAAAATTCTTTCAGGCAGACCTTACTAAAAGAGATCAGATAACAGCAGCTGTAAATGCATGTGTTGAAGAATACGGGAAAATAGATGTTCTTGTTAATAATGCAGGAACTATAAGAAGAGCTCCGCTGCTTGAGTACAAAGATGAAGACTGGCAGGCAGTTATGGATATAAATCTGAATGCTGTGTACTATCTGAGTCAGGACGCGGCAAAGCAAATGGTAAAACAGGGCGGAGGAAAAATTATTAATGTTGCTTCTATGCTTTCATTTCAGGGAGGGAAATTTGTACCGCCTTACACAGCGAGTAAACACGGTGTGGCAGGATTAACAAAAGCTTTTGCCAATGAACTTGCCGAAAAGAATATACAGGTCAATGCAATTGCACCGGGATATATAGAAACTGCGAATACTGCACCTATCAGAGCAGATGAAGGTAGAAACAAAGAGATCCTGGGAAGAATACCGGCAGGTAAATGGGGAAAACCGTTTGATTTAATGGGAAGTATTGTATTTCTCGCAAGCAAGGCATCTGATTATGTAACAGGGCATATTCTGGCTGTTGACGGCGGATGGCTCGTAAGATAAAATATAATTATAAAAAAATAATGATATAAGGAGAGTAAAAATGGACGTAAGATATGCAAGTCATCCTGATGATGTAAAAAATTATGATACAGAAACTTTGAGAGAAAAGTTTTTAATAGAAAAAGTATTTGGAAAAGATGAGATAAATTTAACATATTCACATGTAGACAGAATAATAGCAGGAGGAATCCTTCCTGTGGAAAAAGAGCTGAAACTGGAAGTGGGAGATGCTCTTGGTACTGATTATTTCCTTCAAAGAAGAGAAATGGGAATAATAAATATAGGAGGAAAAGGAGAAGTAGTTCTTGACGGTGAGGCTTTTACGCTGAATCCTAAAGATGGAATGTATATAGGACTTGGAATTAAGGATGTAGTTTTCAGATCTCTTGATAAGAATGATCCTGCGAAGTTCTATATGAACTCAGCACCTGCACATAAAAAATATCCTACTGTAAAAATAGATATAAATAAAGCAAATCCGGCTCATATGGGTGACGAAAAACTTTCAAACAAAAGAACAATATATAAGTATATAGATCCAAGTGTATGCGAAAGCTGTCAGCTTCTTATGGGGATGACAATTCTGGAACCTAACAATATGTGGAATACAATGCCGTGTCATACACACGACAGAAGAATGGAAGTATATTTTTACTTTAATCTTCCAGAAGATCAAAGAGTATTTCATTTTATGGGGAAACCTGATGAAACAAAACACCTGGTACTGGCAAATGAGCAGGGGGCAATATCTCCAAGCTGGTCTATTCATTCAGGAGTAGGAACTCACAACTATACATTTATATGGGGAATGGTTGGGGAGAACGTTAATTATGGTGATATGCAGGCAGTAAAAATGGAAGATTTAAAATAGTTTGTTACCTCTAAAATATTAATAGCAGGACTGTATAAAAACGGAGAATATTTCTGTTTTTAGCAGTCCTGTTTTAATTACAAAAATTTGGAAATTCCATTTTTTTATGGAAATTCATTTTTGAATATTGTAAAGTTTACTATTTTTCACAATTTTTTGACAGAGTATTTTTAATAGGAAATCCTGTCATTTTTTTATGTAAAAAAGAATATATTAATTTTTTTAAAGTATTTAGAGGAAGATTTATTGGAAATTATTTTATAAATATTCAATTGTAAAAATATCATTAGATTATGACGTTTTTTATACTTTCTAAGTTTTTTTATATATTTTTATATCATAAAATTTATCTGAAAGCTCGAGTATTTCTATTCTGATGGATTTAGTTTCAAAGAAGATTTTTTTATCAATATTAATCATATAGAATTTTTTGTTAAATCTGCTGTTTACTATCTGGTCATCAAAAATCTCGCTTTCTTTTATTTTTTCCATTTCCGTGAACAGTATTTTTTGAAGCAGGATAATATTATCTGCTTTTTCTTTTATATGTACTAAAAGAGAACGGCTTTCGAAAAAACGTTCTTTTATTATATTTTCAAGATGATTCTCAATAGTATGGTTTTTCCCTAGATTTTTTATTCCGTTCAGAATAATATCCTTAGGGTAGACACCAAGCAATTCGGTAATTTTGGTAATAGCGGTATTAAAGTTTATGTACTGTGAAGTTTTTTCCAGAAGTTCTATGGCAAATTTGGAATTGGCATAAAAATTTTTATTCGTAATAATGAAGCTTAAACTGACTATTTTATTATTAACACTGCTTCCTGACTTTATTTTGTCATAAAAGACGATGTAAGGAGTATTCTCTTCTATATCAGAGGCTATAGTTTTTAGTATAAATTTTTCAAAGTCATAAAATCTGGAATAGGAATCCACTTCAATAGATTCTTTCAGGTCTTCCACTGATATTTCCATTTTTTTGCTGTCATTAATATCCTGACAGTATTTCAGGAAGAAACGCAGGGTAAACTTTTCCTGTAATGTTATCACAGACTGAAAATCCGGGATAGTATTCATTTGCGAAATATTTTTAAGCATGTCGCTGAACTGGAGAATTACTATATTGCTGGTAGTTTCATAGCCTGAAAGAAACATGTATGAATAAATATCTTCCTTAAAATAGATTTTTACGTTTTTCTTTTGAAATTTGTCTAAAATAGTGTGAAGTTCACTCTTGTTTACATCGAGTTGTGACAGGAACTCTGAAACAGAGTATTTTTCGATTTTTTTATGTATAAAGTTTTTTATTAGAACTTTTTCATGTTTAGAAAGAAATTTATCGAAACTTATTTTATAGTTATTGTAATAAAAAAATTCCATTAAATCACCTCGTTTTTTGATTGGGAAAAACACATTTTTTTGAAAAGTACACGAAAACAGCATAATGTGATTTTCAATTATTATATATTATACCATTATTATTGCCTAGTTACAAACGATGAAAGCAAAAAAAATATTTTAAACGAAAACGGCAGAAAAAATAACGGGAATTTGACTTAAAAATATAATGAGGTAAAACATGAGTAGAATAAAAATTCAATGTGTTTTAGATGTGTTACAAACCAATAAAAAAACAATTTTAGGGAGGAAAGAAAATTATGAGTAAAATTATGACAATATTAGAAGAAAGGGTGGCACCTGCTGTTAATAAAATAGGCGGGCAGAGACACCTTAGAGCAGTCAGAAACGGGATAATATCAATGCTTCCTTTGACTATCGTGGGATCATTCTTTGTAATTTTCCTGAATGTACCAATACCGGGATATGATGAGCTGATAGCTCCTATTAAAGCTTCGCTGGATATACCGTTTAGATATACAGTAGGTATAATGTCGATATATGTATCTTTTGGTATAGCGCATCAGCTGGCAAAAAGTTATAATTTGGATGAATTGACATCAGGATTCCTTGCTGTGGCAGGATTTCTTATCTCATCAGTAGTGCCGACACAGGTTTCAAAAGGTGTAGACGGTGTAATAGCAGCCGGAAGATGGATGCCTATAGCAAAATTAAGTGCATCAAGTCTTTTTGGAGCTATACTGGCAGCAATAATATCAGTGGAAATATATAGATTTTTTAAAGAAAAAGATATAGTAATAAAAATGCCTGACGGTGTTCCGCCCGCAGTATCAAACTCTTTTGCGGCATTATTTCCTGCAATAGCAATAATATTACTTTTCTGGGTAATAAGACACTTATTAGGATTTGATATAAGTGAAGCTTTATCAACACTGCTTGCTCCGTTAAAAGGTATTCTCGCAGGTAATTCACTGCTCGGAGGATTATTAACAGTTTTCCTTATACTGTTTTTCTGGGTATTGGGAATTCACGGGCCGGCAATACTCGGTCCGATTATCAGACCAATATGGGATGCTACAATAGCTGAGAACATGGACGCATTTACAGCAGGTGCAAGTGCACACGCCCTGCCTAATATTTTTACTGAGCAGTTTCTGCAATGGTTTTTGTGGATAGGCGGATCAGGTATGACTCTTCCTCTGGTATTCCTGTTTTTGATATCAAAATCAAGATTCTTAAAAGATCTGGGTAAATTATCCCTGCTTCCGGGAATCTTTAATATAAACGAACCTGTAATCTTTGGTGCGCCGATAGTTATGAACCCTATTCTGGCAATACCGTTTATAATAGTACCGATAATATGTACAATAATCTCATATATTTTAACAAGGGTGGGGATGATACCTATGATGATGGCAAAACTGCCGTTTACAGTTCCCGCACCTATAGGAGCTTTGATAAGTACAAACTGGAGTGTAATGGCTTGTATTCTGGTATTTGTGAACTTCTTTATAGGGCTGGTTATCTATTATCCTTTCTTCAAAATGTATGAAAAACAGCTTCTTGAACAGGAAGCTGCTGCCAAGACAACAGAAGAAGCATAGAAAGACTATCATTGCGCGGGTGTAAATCTGCCTTCGCAATGATATATTTTGTAATTTACAGGAGGAAAAAATGAAAAGAAAACTTGGAATATCTATATACCCTGAAAAATCAACGCCTGAAAGGGATAAGGAATATATAGAAAAAGCACATAAATACGGCTTTAGAAAAATTTTTACATGTCTCTTATCTGTGGACAAACCTGTGGAAGAGATAAAGAAGGAATTTATCGAAATAATTGATTTTGCAGACAAGCTTGGAATGGAAGTAATACTTGATATTTCACCGGCAGTATTTGATAAATTAAATATAAGCTATAATGATCTTACTTTTTTCAAAGAACTCGGTGCAGCGGGAATACGTCTTGATCTGGGATTTGACGGATTGAAAGAAGCACAGCTTACTTATGATAAAACAGATTTGAAAATAGAACTCAATATGAGTAATGATATAGATTATCTGAATAATATACTGAGTTATTCGCCTAATAAGGATAACTTAATAGGAAGTCACAATTTTTATCCTCAGAAATATACAGGGCTTGAATATGAATATTTTTTGAGTTGCAGCAGAAGATTTAAGGAAAAAGGGATAAGAACGTCGGCTTTTATTTCTTCACAGACTGCGGACTTTGGACCGTGGAGTATAAATGACGGCTTGTGCACCCTTGAAATGCACAGAGGGCTTCCTGTAACCATTCAGGCAAAGCATTTGTGGGCAACAGGACTGATAGACGATGTGGTAATAGGGAATGCTTATGCAAGTGACGAGGAACTGAAAGCCTTGGGCGAACTGAATCCTTATCTTCTTGAACTGGATGTGGAACTTGAGGATGGTATAACAGATATCGAGAGAAAAATACTTTTTCAGGAAAATCATCTTAGAAGAGGTGATATAAGCGAGTATATGATAAGATCAACAGAGGTAAGAAAGAGATATACAGGCGCTGATATTCCTGCTAGAAATTACGATATGCAGAAAAACGGTGATATCGTAATAGGAAATAATGAATTCGGCAAGTATAAAGGTGAAACACAGATAGTAATAAAAGATATGCCGGCAGATAACAGAAAAAACAGAGCCGGCAAGGTTATAGAAGAAGAATTGTTTTTACTTTCATTTATTGGTCCGTGGATAAACTTTAAGTTTAAAGAAAAAAAATAATATAATATAGAAAAGGTGATGTCAGTGAAAGTAGCAGCATTTGGAGAAGTAATGATGAGATGCAGCGTTCCCGGCAAAAAGAAACTGTTTCAGTCAAATATGCTGGAATATATGTTTTCCGGAACAGGATTAAATGTAATGGGACAGCTTGGCAGATTCGGGCTGGAAACAGAACTGATTACAAAACTGCCGGCAAATCCGCTTGGGGATGCAGCAGTCTCGCAGATACAAAGTCTTGGTATAAATACAGAAAAGATATCAAGGGGCGGAGAATTTATCGGAATATATTTTCTTGAGGAAGGTTTTGGGAAGAGACCCTCAGTAGTTACATACACTGACAGAAGAGGGAGTTCTTTCTGTAAATCAAAGCTGAAAGATTATAATATGGATGATATTCTGGAGAATGTGGATATGCTTCATTTATGCGGGATAAGCCTTGCCATGAATGATGATGTAAGAAATACCATGTTTTCCCTTGCCAAAAGAGCAAAAGAAAAAGGAATTCTGGTTGTTTTTGACTGTAATTACAGGGAAAAACTGTGGAAGAAAAAATATGAAGATGCTATACCAAATTATAAAAAAATAATAGAATATTCTGATATTGTTTTTGCCAGTGAAAAAGATATCAGCAATATATTCGGTATAAAAAGTGAAAAAGAAAATGTGGAAATAGAAGAAATATTAAGAGATCTTATTCCGGAATTTGCAGCGAAGTATGATCTAAAACTTGTGTCAGGAACAATAAGAGATAATAAAAGTCTGAACTCCCAAAAATTAAAGGGATTCGCATATAAAAATAAAAAAATTTACTTTTCTGAATATCAAGAACTTGAAATTTATGATAGAATTGGAGGAGGAGATGCTTACACTTCAGGTATACTTTATAAGTATCTGAAGAAAGCAAAACTTGAAGAAATGGTTGATTTTGCAGTAGCAAGTGCTGTTTTGGGACATACTACATACGGAGATACTCCGGTGTCGGCATTGGAAGAAGTGGAAGAACTGCTTCACGGTAATTTTAGTGAGGTGAAAAGGTAAAAGGCTTCTTTGGCAGCAAAAATTTTTTTTAGTCTCTGTTTGTTTTAACTCAGCAGACAGGGGAGAGTATTTTGAAAATTATTAATCAAAATACTGTAAAAACATAAAGGAGGGAAACTTATGATTATTAAGAATGGGGTGTTGATTGACAAAAACAATGGTTTTCATATGAGCAGAAAGGATATCAGAATTGAAAACGGACTCATAAAGGAAATAGCAGACGAACTGGTTCCGCTTGAGAATGAAGAAATACTGGATATTGCAGGATTGGCAGTGGCTCCTGGTTTTACAGATATACATACACATGTGTATCACGGGAAAACAGCCATAGGAATAGATCCTGACAAAGTCGGTATAGAACAGGGTGTTACTGCTGTAGTAGATGCAGGAACAGCAGGTGCTGATACTTTTGAGGATTTTTATGAGCGTATTATAAAAAAGGCAAAGACAAGAGTATACGCCTTTTTGAATATAGCATCGCCCGGGTTGATGAACCTTAGCGAGTTAGCTGATTTATCCAATATTGAGTTTGACAAGGTAAAGGAAACCGTGGAAAAATACAAGGGTGTTATAGTAGGAATAAAAGCAAGGGCTTCCAGCTCTGTAGTAGGTGAAAATGGTATAGAGCCTATAAGGATAGCAAAAGAAACAGCTAAAAAGCTGGGACTTCCTATTATGGTACATATAGGAAATGCACCTCCAAAAGTAGAAGAGGTTTTGAATCTCATGGAAAAAGGAGATATAATAACGCATTGTTTTCACAATAAAGTAAATAATCTGATTAGAGAAATCGGAATTCTTCCTGAGGCAAAGGCTGCAAGGGAAAGAGGGGTACTTTTTGATGTAGGGCATGGAAATTCAAGCTTTTCATTTGATACTGGCGCCAAAGGTATAAAAGAAGGATTTATTCCTGACTTTTTAAGTACGGATCTTTATGATAAAAATATAGATAAGCCTGTAAAAAGCCAGATAACCACGCTGAATAAAATGTTATATCTTGGTCTCACGCTGGAGGATTGTATAGATAAGCTGACAAGAGAACCCGCAAAAGCACTTTCGCTGGGGGAAACAGGAGAAATAAAAACAGGATTCAGGGCTGATTTTACTATATTTGAATTGGTGGATAATTATATGGAATTAAGTGATTCTGTGGATAAAACTGTGAAACAGAAACCGTATGTAAAGGGAAAATACAGTATAGTAGGCGGGAAAGTATATGAATGTATACAGCAGAATTAATTTGCCAATAACAGGATTATTATCCGTTTCTAAGGAGGAAAAGTGAATATATACGAAAAAATAGGTTTGCAGAAAGTAATAAATGCAAGCGGAAGAATGACAATATTAGGAGTGTCTGTATTATCAGATAAGAGTACAGAAGGATTCAAAGAAGGAAGCCAGAATTTCGTAGTAATGGAAGACCTTATGAATAAGGCGGGAGAAATAGTTTCCACTTATACAAAGGCTGAGGCAAGCTGCGTTACATCTTCTGCTTCTGCGGGAATAGCAATAGCTACTGCTTCTCTTATTACAAAAGACAGTCAGACAATGGCAGAAAACCTTCATATACTAAATACTGATAAAAGAGAGATAATTATACAAAAAGGTCATGTGGTAAACTACGGTGCACCTATAAAGACAATGATAGAGCTTGGAGGCGGTAAGCTGGTGGAAGTGGGACAGTCGAACCTTACAAGCGAAGAAAATATAACAGGAAATATAAATGAAAATACAGTGGGAATATTTTATGTAAAGTCGCATCATAGTGTACAGAAAGGCATGCTTAGTCTGGAAAAAACAATAGAGATAGGAAAGAAATATAATCTGCCGGTAGTAGTAGATGCAGCAGCAGAGGAAGATCTGGAAAAATATGCGGCAATGGGAACTGATATGGTTATATACAGCGGTTCCAAGGCAATAGAAGGACCGGCTTCAGGGTTTATAACAGGGAAAAAGGAACTGATTAAGAATTGTAAGCTTCAGTATAAAGGAATAGGAAGAGCAATGAAAGTGGACAAAGGGGTAATCATGAGTCTCCTCAGTGCGCTTGAACAGTACAGTCAAAAGGATGAAGCTAAAATAGAACAGGAAAATAAGAAAAAGGCAGAGCTTCTGGCGGAGGAACTGAAAGGAATAAAGGGGACAGAAATATCGGTGGTAAAAGATGAAGCAGGAAGAGAGATATACAGAACAGAGATGAAGCTGAAAGAGACAAAACTAAATGCAGAAGAGCTGATCAATGAACTGGAAAGCGGAAATCCTGCGATATATACAAGAAATTATTATAAGAATCAGGGAAAAATACACTTTGATATGAGATCAGTGGATGAAAAGGAAATAGGCAATATATTTAAGAGAATAGAGGAAATATTGGGCTGATATAAATAAAAATATAGTAAAATCTGTGCTTTCCTGATTTGGTTTTTTAGATGAACCGGGAAAGTACTTATTCAAATAAACACAGGAGGAAAAGAAATGCTTGATACTAAAATAAAGTTTTATAAAGGAAGAGTGGCATTAAACGTACTCGCAAAAGATCTGGCAAATGCAAAAGAAATATATGAAGCAGCGGAAGGTCATGTAGTAGTAGGCCTTTTATCAAAGAATTATGACAAAATAGAAGACGGAGTGGCAGAGGTAAAAGAATATCTGAAAGAACTGGGAGTAGTATCTGTAGGACTTGGAGCGGGAGATCCGAGCCAGTTTCAAAAAGCGGCATTAATATCGTGTGAGACAGATCCAGGACATGTAAATCAGGTATTTACTGGGGCAGGATATGCAGCGGGAGCTTTGAAGGCGAAAGGGTATGGCAGAACGTATATAAACGTGTTAATGAGTCCTACTGGAGAGCCGGGGAAAGTAAAGATAAACACAGGAGAGCTTAGTGAGAAAGAAAAGCCTGCAATAGTGGATGTAGATACAGCAGTGGCAATGCTGAAAGATATGAAGGCACATTCAGTAAAGTTTTTTCCAATGGGAGGACTGAAATCAATAGAGGAACTAAAAGAAGTAGTAAAGGCAAGTGAAAGAGGCGGTCTGGAACTAATAGAGCCGACAGGAGGAATAGACCTTGAAAACTTTGAGGAAATCCTGAAAGTATGTGTGGAAAGCAAAATACCAAGAATAATGCCTCATATATACGGATCGATAATAGATAAGGAAACAGGGCTTACAAGAGTAGAAGATGTTAAGAAACTTTATGAGATTATAAAAAAAATGGTTTAAATACTTAAAGCCCGGAATGGAAAATTTGATTCGGGCTTTTTATTTTGATTTGTTTAGTAAAAAAAATTTTGAAATAACCAGAAGTAATGATATAAATATATTAAAAAAACTAAAGTACGAGGAAGTGAAAGCTGATGTGTCTGGAAGATATTCTGTTCGGGGAAAAACTTTGTAATATCTGGAAAGAGGTTCAGATATTACTGCCAAGAGAAGATTATTACGGGAATCTGGCTGATGATATAGAAAGAAAAAACTGGGTGATTGATGAACTTACTGATTTTGTAAATACGACAGCAGAAATTTTCAAGAGATCATATCAGGAAATTCTTAATGATTTATACGGATTTTTAATATCAGATATGGTTTTTTTATCAGATTTTACTGCAAAGTGGATAGATGAAATATCAGGAGAAGAATTCGACGAAGATGAATTATCGATTTTTTTGAATGATGCTGGTATGTCAGAAGAGGAGTATTTAGAATACAGTGTTGATGGAAGTTATGATATCAGTATTGTATTTGAAGCTCTGATTTACGCTTTTATTATAAAAAAATCCCCTGAATTATTATCTTCTTATTTAGCTGAGGAAATATATCTGAATCAGAAAAATTTGGAAAAAAGAGAGCAGATTCTTATAAGGATTTTTAATGAAAATAAATTGGAGTAAAAAATAACAGAGCTGAACTTAAACTATTTCAGCTCTGTTTTTATTATTTTTTATTGAAAACTTTATCAAAAAGTTCATTTACGGCCTCAGCGACTTCACTGTCACCAGAACTGGATTCATAAACACGCTTTCCGTCCTTTATGATATAAGTGCTGGTATATTTTGTCCGGACATCTTTAAAATCATTATCATTAAATTTAATATCGTAGACATTTTTGTCAGAATTAATGTTACCGAGAGATTCTATTACAGGTTTCAAAAGTTCGCTTATGTTTTCCATGTTTATATTATTATTGTCGTCTTCAGCGATATCTTCCTTGGAAAAAATATTTTGGGAATTTGAATTATTATTTTTAGAATTTGTATTTTTTTCTTTTTTTAATTCAGATGTAACAAAATCCTCTTCCGAATCCAAATTTTTCATTTTAGAAAAAAGTTTTTCAAATATACTCATAAAAACTCCTTATTTCTATCTTTAAAAGATTTTTTAATATCTGTCGGCTGAACAGGCTGCAATAACAAGAGATTTATTTTCCCAGATATTTTTTTACATAATCAAGCAACAAACCTATTTCAACATTTTCTGCATTTCCGGTTTTTCTGTCTTTTACTTCTACTTTTCCTTCTGCAATAGACTTTCCAGTAATTATTTTCAGCGGGAATCCAATAAGATCAGCATCTTTAAATTTAAACCCGGCTCTTTCATCTCTGTCATCAAGGATAACATCAATATTATGATCTTTTAGAAGCTGGTAAACATCTTCAGCTACCCTTACCTGATCTTCGTCTTTAATATTAGGAATTATAACATCTACTTCATATGGTGCAATATTCACAGGCCATATAATTCCGTTCTCGTCATAATTCTGCTCAATTGCAGCTGACATTATTCTTGAAACTCCAATTCCGTAACATCCCATTTTAAGTGTAACCTGTTTTCCGTTTTCATCAAGAACGTTTGCTTTCATAGCTTCTGAATACTTTGTTCCAAGCTTAAATATGTGACCTACTTCAATACCTCTGGCAATTTTAAGAGTTCCGTCACATCTTGGGCATGTCTCCCCTTCTTTGGCTTCTCTTATGTCACCTGTTATATCATATTTGAAATCACTGATATTTGAGTTTATGTAGTGATAGTCTCTTTTATTAGGTCCCAGTGTAAAGTTTTTCATGAATTTTACACTTTCATCCATTACTATTTTTATATTTTCGTTATTTATACCCACAGGGCCTATAAAACCTTTTATAAGTCCAAGTTTTTCCATGTCGGAATCATTTACCATTTCCAATTCCACTGCTGCATTTACCAGATTTTTTACTTTTACGGTATTTACTTCAAAATCTCCTCTTATCAAAGTCATATAGTATTTGTCATTTTCACCAAAAGCTTCTTTCAAAACAATGGCTTTTACAGTTTTGCTTGTAGGGATATTAAAGAAAGCAGCTACATCTTCTATAGACCATACAGCGGGAGTTTCCACAAGCTCTATGTTTTTTGCCTCTTCATCAGACTCTGTAAAATTCACTTTACTTGTGGCTTTTTCTTTATTAGCGGCATAATTGCATGAATCACAGTAAAGAACATCATCTTCACCGCTTTCAGCCAAAACCATAAATTCATGGGTAACATCTCCGCCGATAGATCCTGAATCAGCTTCTACTGCTCTAAAATCTAATCCGCATCTTGTAAATATATTTTCATAAGTAGTTTTCATATTCAGGTATTCAACATCAAGGGATTCATCAGTAGTATGAAAGCTGTATGCATCCTTCATGATAAATTCCCTTCCTCTCATAAGTCCGAATCTCGGTCTTATTTCGTCTCTGAATTTTGTCTGAATTTGATACAGATTCATAGGAAGATCTTTATATGAACTTATTTCATTTCTCACAATATCAGTAACAACTTCTTCATGTGTAGGGCCAAGGGCAAACTCTCTCTCGTGTCTGTCTTTCATTCTCATAAGTTCCGGTCCGTAAGCAACCCATCTTCCGCTTTCTTTCCAAAGGTCAGCAGGCTGAATAACAGGCATAAAAACTTCCTGTGCGCCGGATTTGTCCATTTCTTCCCTTACTATGTTTTCTACTTTTTTTAATATTCTGTTACCGAGCGGGAGATAAGAATACACACCGCTTGCAAGTCTTTTTATCATAGAAGCTCTCAGCATAAGCTTATGGCTGATTACTTCTGCTTCTTTCGGAGCTTCTTTGTATGTTTTTACAAATGCTTTTGATAATCTCATATATTTTTCCTCTCTTTTTATAATTTTCTTGCTTTTATAAATAAAAAATGTGCTAAATTTTTTCCGTTTAAAAATTTTGGATTTTTGGAAATAAGTTCGTCGTCTGCACGGCTTTCAGCAATTTCCAGAATTTCAAAACCATTTTTAATTATGGTATTTATTATTGTAGACAGGGTTCTGTGATATTTTTTTACATTATTTATAAACCAGTCTTCGTATCTTACGCCTTCTTCATTATAATTGCTCACAGGCCAGCAGCGGCTCTTTGTTTCCGGATCATTGATCCAGTCTTTTAATTCTTTATTCGCTGTAACCATGGGGTGTTCCTGAGAAAAGATAAGACTCCCTCTTTTTCTTAACAGCTTTGAAATATCCAAAATCAGTTTTTCAAAATTTTCAACATAATGAAATGCCAGTGAACTAACAGCTAAGTCGAATTCTCTGTTAAGTGTTCCTATATTTTCCATGGATAATTCTTTGTATTCAATGTTGGAACCGCTGTTTTTTTCTTTTGCAGCATTCAGCATTTTATGCGAAATATCTATACCTAGTACAGAATCAGCTGTCTGGGCCAGCTTTGAGGATAATTCTCCCGTGCCGCATCCGATATCAATAATATCTCTGCCGGAAACATCCCCTGCGAGCTTTAGCATAAGTGGTTCTTCAATACAATTATTATAGTTCATTTCCTGACTGCGTATTTCCATGTAGCCGCTGAAAAAATCTTCGTTGTCATAATAATTAGCCATAAGGCATCTCCTTTCTGTGAAAATACAAAACTTTGTACCTGATATTATACCAAATTCTTCAATTATAGTAAAACGTTTATTTAACAAAGAAAAATAAAAATCCCTGCACAGAATCCGGAGAAAACCGGATGTGTACAGGGAAATTATATATAATCTCAGATTTTATGCGTGTGCTTCGTCACTTTCTACAGAAACAAGGGCAGGATCATTATACATGTCCGTATCCAGTTCGTGCAGCATTTTTCCTGTGACAACTCCTGAAAGTATAGAGTCATTAACATTTAATGCAGTTCTTCCCATATCTATAAGCGGTTCCACGGAAATCAGCAGACCAGCCAGCCCTACAGGGAATCCTAAAGACGAAAGGACTATAAGCGCTGCAAATGTCGCTCCTCCGCCAACTCCTGCTACTCCGAAAGAACTTATGGTAATAATGACAATCAATTTAGCTATAAAGCCGATACTGTAAGGATTTACCCCTACAGTAGGTGCAATCATAACTGCCAGCATAGCGGGATATATAGCAGCACATCCGTTTTGTCCTATAGAAGCTCCGAATGTAGCAGAAAGATTCGCAATTCCCTGTGATACTCCCAGTTTTTTAGTCTGTGTTTCTATATTCAGAGGTATTGCTCCCATACTTGTTCTTGAAGTAAATGCAAATGTAAGAACAGGGAATACCTTTTTTATATAAATGATAGGATTTAGCTTAAATAACATGAGAATAATCATATGTATTATAAACATAATTATCAATGCAGTGTAAGATGCCAGTATAAACTTAAGCAGTTTTGCAATCTGCAGGAAATCACTGCTTGCCAGTACATTCGTAATGAGGGCAAGAATACCGTAAGGAGTAAGTCTCAATACAAGCGTAACCATTCTCATAACTATATCATGTGCAGAATTAACGATATTTCTGAAAGTCTCAAGAGACTCTGGTTTTTTCTTTTGTATACCAAGAGCTGCGATACCTACAAATGCTGAGAAAATGACCACGGCTATTGTAGATGTGTTTCTGGCTCCTGTCATATCCAAAAACGGATTTGTCGGGATAAAATCCAGAACTTTCTGCGGGAATGAAGAATTCGCCTCGCCGAGTTTGTTTTGAAGATATTCGGCTCTGCTCATTTCTGCGCTTCCCTGAAGCATTCCCGTAGCATCGAGTTTATAAAATAATGAAACCATAATTCCTATTAAACCTGCAATAGCAGCTGTAATCAGCAGAGTCGCTATAATAGTTCCGCCCATTTTACCGAGCTGTTTGCTATCTTTAAGATTAATGATTGCCGAAGTGATGGAAACCATTATAAGAGGCATAACTATCATTTGAAGAAGTCTTACATAACCGGAACCTATTATGTTAAACCAGTCTTTTGTAACGCTGATTGTGTCAGAGTTAGGTCCGTACACATAGTGCAGTATAAGCCCGTAAACAATCCCCAGACCAAGTGCTGCAAACACCCTTTTAGTAAATGAGAGGTGCTTTTTTTGCATTTTATATAATACAAAGATTAAAACTATTAATCCGATAATATTTATTATCAGTTTGAAATCCATAAAGAATCCTCCTCCATAAAAATATATTTATTGGTAATGTTAAAGTCTATAAGTAGTATAGAATATTTTTTTTAATTTTTCAAGTTTTTTTGAATATACAAATGTAAAAACTGATATTTAACTGCCAAAAATATTAAAAATAAAAAACTCTTGACATATGCGGTACAATTGTGTTAAATTAATTACAGATAATAGTTGTCTGTAATTAGGAGTTGGTAATATGCAATACAGTGTAGGAGTGGAATATGCTCTGCATTGTCTGATTTATCTGGCGATACCGTCGATCAAGCCGGTTTTGACAGTGAAAGAATTAGCTAAATTTCAGGGTATATCTGAAACATATCTGTCCAAAATTTTTACTAAGCTTTCTAAAAGCGGTATAGTAAAGGCATCACCGGGAGTTACCGGAGGCTATCAGCTGGCACAGGATTCTTTGGATATATCATTCTGGGATGTGGTTCAGGCGGTAGAAGGTGAAAAGCAGATATTTCGCTGCAAGAATATTATAGGAACATGTGCCTTGCATGATAAAAAAGGTGCAAAAGAAGAATGTCCCGGAAAAGTGGACTGTCTTATAAATGATGTAATGCTTGATGCTGAAAAGCAGATGGAATTATATCTAAAAGATAAAAATCTGAAATGGCTCACAGAAAAGCTTGAAAAAAAGCTTACAAAAGAATATCAGGATTTAACTGCAGATTGGTTTAACGGATAGTATTTTACCATGTTCATATCCGGAACTATGGATAAATAAAAATAGAAACAGCTGTGAAAATATTTTATTTTCAATAATACCTAATCTTCAAATTTAAATCTGATTTTTTTTCGAAATAATTACGGATAAAACTTGTCGATAATTCAAAATGAGGAGGAATAAATATGTTTAATGAAAAATTCAATGAGGTACTTACTAAAGAAGGAGTAGTTTCTATTACATCATGGTCAGAGGGAAATGTTCATGTGGTAAATACATGGAACAGTTATCTGGTAAAGAGCGGTGACAATAAACTGCTTATTCCTGCTGCGGGTATGAGAAAAACGCAGAAAAATATAGAGGCTAACAATAAGGTGATATTAACTCTGGGAAGTAAAGAGGTTCTGGGCTATAAAGATTATCAGGGAACAGGATTCGTTATAGAAGGAACAGCAAAGTACCTTACTTCAGGAGAAGAATTCGATATGATGAAAGAAAAATTTCCTTTTTTGAGCAGAGTGCTTGAAATAAGTGTAGAAAATTTGAAACAGACAATTTAATTTATTTTTTATATATTTCATCTGAAATATAGGGTATTTTTTGTATAAAAAAGTATAAAAATAAAAAGGTGTTTAAATCCTGATATTATTTACATATATCAGGTTTTTTTATATTGAAATTTTTGTATTGACAAGTGGTTTTTTGTATGTTATATTTAAAAATAATTTAATGAAATTATGGGGGAGAGGGGCGGATGATATTATATAAAAGTACGAGAATGTGTCTGGAAAGTAAATCAGCAGAATTTGAAAAAGTGGGGATATATTCTCACCGGGAAGAGTACAATAACTCAGCGGTCAGCAGATATTATTATTCTATGTTTATACGGGTTTCTTATATTTATAAGGGGGTAGCGGGAAATATCGGCATTAAAAAAGATTCGCATCAGTCAGTGATAAAACAGGTGAAAAATCAGATTCTTATTTTTATTTTTGAAAAATATCATCCAAATTCAGAAATAGAAAAAGAGATGAAAGAGGTATTTACAAGATTGGAACTATGCTGCAGATACAGAAATATTGCAGACTATAAAGAGGGAAAGCTAACAATAAATAATGTTAATTATTTAAAGAAAACTCTTTTGATGTTCAATAATATTTATGAGACTATTCTAGAAATTTGCGGAATTATAAAAGAAGAAAGGGAAGATGTGTGATGGGGAGAAAATTAATAAAAGCAACTGAAAATGCTATAGCAGAGTTACAAAATAAATATGAAGATTTAAAAATACTTCTATATTATAATATGAGGAGAAATGATTACGAATTAATTATAGATGTCGAGAAATATGGACTTGATGATGAATTCGGGGCTGGACTCCAGGAAATTCTTGGAGAAAAGCTTTATTCCAATGGTCTCGATATTTATACTTACTTTATTGATGATTTTGACGAAAAGAAAAGAAAACAGGAGAATATGAGAATACGTTTGAAAATATGGTCATTTTTCAGGCCTGTTATTACTTTATTCTGGCCGCTTAGAGATAAGGTTTTCTTTTGGGTAAATAGTTGGGAAGAGTGCTAAAACAGCAGCTGATTTTAAGCGGAAACTATAATGTCGACTTAAAAGATAGATCAAAATATGTGAAATATTAATTTCTCTTTATGTGGCGGATATGATAAAATATATCTAAATATAATGTAAAAAATAATACAGATAAAGGAAAAAGGTGCTCTAATATGAAAAGACAAGTTTTGTTTTTATTAGTTTTATTTACTTCAATTATTTTAGGAGACGGTATGGTAAAGCCACAGGCATTAAAATACGGAGATACTATTGGTGTAATTGCTCCTGCGAATTATTCCGGGGCTTCAGCTGATACAATGGTAAAAGACCTTGAAGCAAGAGGATTTAAAGTTATTCTTGGTGATTCATTTTACTCAAAATGGTATAACTTCGGCGGTTCTGATGAAGTAAGGGCAAAAGATATAAATAACATGTTTAAGAATAAAGAAGTGAAGGCTATATTTTGTGTACGGGGAGGATATGGAAGCATACGTCTTCTGGATATGATTGACTTTGACGCAGTAAGGAAAAATCCGAAAATATTCGTTGGTTACAGCGATATTACCACTCTGCTTATGGCAATTACTCAGAAAACAGGTCTTGTGACATTTCACGGGCCGATGAGTTCCAATTATACTAATTTTGATGATATAACAAGAATTTCGTTTTTTGACACAATAATGTCAGATAAGGAATCATATGTTCTTTCTGACTATCTGGGAGCTGATCTCAGAATAATAAGCAGCGGAAAAGCAGAAGGAGAAATAGTAGGCGGAAATCTTTCGCTGATAGTAGCTTCTCTTGGGACAAAATATGAGATAGATACAAAAGGGAAAATTTTATTCATTGAAGAAGTGGGAGAATACACTTACAGAGTGGACAGAATGTTTCAGCAGTTAAAGCTCGCAGGGAAATTTGATGATGCAAGCGGAATAATACTGGGAAGTTTTACTAAGGCAAATCAGGAAGCACCTGAGGATATGCCGCTTCAGGAAGTATTTTATGACAGTTTCGGAAGTTTGAAAAAACCTGTGGTAAGTAATTTTAGTTCAGGTCATATGAGACCGTTTGTTACTGTTCCCATAGGTGCAAAAGCTAAGATAAATACTGATACCGGAAAAATAGAAATAGTAGGCGGGACTGTAAAATAAACAATAAAAAACAGAAAAAGGACTTTTGGACTTTTTCTGTTTTTAACTAATTTAAGAAAGTAAATTTAAATTTAATATTTTATGTCAAAGGCTTTTTTAGTTTGTCAGGCTTAATGTAACATATATTTTTTCTTCGATTTCATTTAGCATGGTGTATCTTTTTTTATAAAGGCTTCTTTTTTTACTTGGAATTTCATCTAATTCTTTTCTTGTGATCTGCTGTGGAAGCTTCCATAATCCTGAATTCAGTTTTTCAGCTTCAAGACTCTCCCAGAAACTGTCATAATCTGCGGAAATTTTTATATTTGTTTTATATCTCAAAGTATTAAAAGGATGCTGTTTATTTCCGACACAGATTTTTTCCATTTTAATTTCCAAAGCATCAAGAAACATATATAATGATTCGACTAGAATTTTCTTGGGGAAAACACCATACAAATTTTTTGTTGCGTCTTTTATAAGAGTATGATCCATTTCTTTCTTTAATCCCTGAATGCCGCCTATAAATACCTCATATGTGTTACCGCGGATAAAACTGAATGTTAATGTGGCAAGAAGTATATTATCTTCATTTTTGATTTTTAAGCTTAACTCACCTTCTTTAGCGTATTCGCTGTACATAATCAGGTCAATAGTATATTTTTTTCCGTTTTGAACATCAAATGCTGCAATTTCAGCAATTCTATCTTTATAAAGTTTTGTTTTCAGGGAGTCGGGAAAAACCTTGTCAATAAATGTATAATTATCTACGAATGCTTCTACTTTTTTTTCTGCACTAAGATTTTTATACAGGTATGGTCTGTGAAGTTTTGTAATAAATGCTTTATGTTTGAACTCTGTATTTACAAGATATTCATGTGAGAGTATAAAATTTATTAATTTGTAATGCTGCGGGAAAGAAGTGAGACTTCTAAGAATAAATTTTGCTTTTTCTTTTTTGGTATGTAATATTTGGCTTTTCTTATTCAGAATTTTAAAATAATATTTAATGACTTTCATATGTTACTCCTTTGATAAATAATTAAGTTTGAAAAAACTGCGTACCTATGAAACAAAAATTTCTTACTCTTTTGTATATGGAAATTTATGTTTTTATATTAAACGTACTCTTTTTACAGATTTTTCTATATGAAATTATATAATATAGTACAGTTGCAGACAATATTGACAGAACAAAAAGACAATTTTGCGACGCAAAAAATAAAAAAAATACACAAAAGAATCAATTTTTTACCGGAAGCATTGTAATTGTTTTATGAAACAATAGTCTTTATTTTGCAGTATTTTAAAAAAATATCGCAGAATAAATAAAATTGACTTAAACTGGTAAATAGTATAAAATTAATTGAAAATTTTATTTTAAAGGAGCATATTATGAGAAAAATAGTTGTTTTTCTGGTATTTTTAGTATCTTTTTCGCTTTTTGCGGAGAATTATAAATATGGCATTATAAAAGATACAAGAGGATACACAGAAGTAAAGGAAAGCGGAAACAACAGTGCGAAAATAAGAGCAAAATTAAAGAATAATACTTTTGTTTATATTGAGAAAACAGAGGGTGAGTGGGTAAAAATTTCTTCAAGAGCTGAATATTATGATAATGGGAAGTATTTAGAAAGTGTAGACGGATATATAATGAAAGATAAACTTTCATATGAATTCGGTCCGGTAATTTATATGGGGGTAACAACAGAGTGTGATACAACAACAGCAGAAAAACTGATAATGAAAAATAAAATGAACTATGAAGATTTTGGCTTTATTGCTTACTATCTGGAAAATGGAATGACCGGGTATGACGGACATGGATACAGTTATTCTGTAAAGCCTGATCCTGCGGCGGAATTTACAAGTATACTAAAGATAGGCAATGGCTTGGAATTGAAGATTTCCGAAGATTATGAGTCTTTTATAAGTGAACTTAAGTATAAAAAAATAAATATTGATAGTGAGAAAGATACAGTATTGGGAGAATTTGTGCCGGATACAAGTGTTTCAGGGATTAATAATATAAAGATTCTGGAGAATAAAGCCCGTACATATATAAAAATTCCTTCGGAAACTAAAGGGGAAGGATGCAGCATAGAAGCTAAGGACAGAGTATTTATATTTAAAGATAATAAATTAAATCTTTCATTTGATATGATTTTTGAAAATATAAGCAGTACAAGAGAATTTAATAAGTGGATAAAGGTAAAAACCGAAGAATAAACTGAATGATAACAGAAGATAAATAGAAGAGGTGTGAAAATGAAGATTCCTGTATATTTGAAAAATAATGTGAAAAACTATGAAGAAAAGGACTTCTCAATTATGACTATCTCCTCAGCTGCTGGTAATGAATTGCTTAAAATATGGTATTACGGGGATATGTATACGGTAACCGGTGAAGAGCGTGATTATATTGTAGATACTGATTTTGCTCCCGGAAAAATTACTGCCAGAGATCCTGAAACAAATGAAGAAATATTGATTTTTGACGGTACAAAGCACGGATATGATAATATGTTCTGCGACGTATATACAGAGGAACAGATCCAAAACAGAGATTTGAAAAAGCTGGATATTCCAGCCTCGGTAATTATTTTAGAATTAGGTTACAGTATTGATTATGAAGATGAGAAAGAAGACTATGAATTTGATGAAAACGGAGATGTGGTTTTGGCAGACGGCAGCAAAATGTCATGGGAAGATGTTGTTTGCAACGGTTTTGACTATCTGGCATTATCATATATTGATGAAAATGGTGAAAAGATTCAGTTTGTCGACTGTGAACTGGCGTAAATAGAGTAAAATAAGTATAATAATGATACTTTTAAGTTAACGGGATTAGTGATATAATAAAAAAGGGACTGCATTTTTGATACGGTCCCTTTATTTGTAAATCCTCCATATTTAAGGCTGATCTGTTTATTTATTAAATTTGAATCCCTGTTTTAAAGCTGTAGGATACACATCAGGGAAATAAACCGTTTTATACGCATTAGCAACAAAGTTACTCCATGATTTCTCCTGCTCTCTTCCAATTTCATCCAGATATTTGGCAATTTGTTTATCATAATTATTTATTAATTCAGGAAGTCTGTCTTTATCATATTTTTCATCAAAACGAAACGCTTTGATATCCATTCTCGGTTTTTGTTTTGAATGATCTTTTGGGTTTCCTATAGCAAGACCAACCATAGGAAAAGTGTATTCCGGAAGATCGAGAAGATCTATTACGGTCTGGGGATTTTTCCTTACTGCGCCAATAGGGACTATTCCAAGGCCAAGTGATTCAGCAGCAGTTATTGCAGTGCCGAGAGCTATGCCGGCGTCTACAGATGCCACCATCATACCTTCGACGCTTTCATGGATAATTTGTTCATATCCTGCATTTTTTACACCGATACTTGTTTTATATAAATCAGCAATAAAAATTAAGAATACCGGAGCCTGTGCCACCCAAGCCTGACCGCCTGTAAGTTCAGCCATTTTTTTCCTTGTATTTTTATCCTTTATGACAATAATACTTATTCCTTGTCCGTTTATAGAAGTAGGGGCATGCTGCGCAGCGTTTATTACTGCATCTATCATATCTTCGGATACTGGTTCATCTGTAAAATTTCTTATGGATCTATGATTTTCCATAATCTTTATTGTTTCAGTCATTTTATCACATCCTTTTCGTGTATGTACAAAATGATACTATTTTTTACCCTGAATGTCAATTACAGTAAAAATTTATTTTATATGTAAAGTATATTATTGACAATTAATAAAAAATGGGGTATATATTTAGTGATATATTACAAAATATATTTTTGCGAAAAAATAGTCAAAACGGAAGGTGAAGACATGAAAAAATACATTAAGATCAATAAGAGCGATAATGTAGCAATAATAGTGGAACCTATGAAAAAAGGAGAAGTAATAACTGACGGAGATAAAAATACAGTACTTGCAGAAGATATAGATAAAGGGCATAAAACAGCTCTTGCAGACATAAAAGAAGGAGAAAATGTAATAAAATACGGGATGCCTATAGGAAAGGCGGCAAAAGATATTGCTGCGGGAGAGTGGGTTCATACTCATAATGTAAAAACTAATCTTTCAGACCTTAATAATTATGAATATAGTCCGAAATTTCAGGAACATGCTATTAAGATTCCCGAAAAAAAGATAAATGTATACAGAAGGAAAAACGGTGAAATAGGTGTAAGAAATGAATTGTGGATTGTACCTACTGTGGGATGTGTAAACGGAATAGCTAAATTAGCAGTAAATGAATTTCTCAAAGAAAATGATATATCCATGATTGACGGAGTAAATATACTGTCACATAATTACGGCTGTTCACAGCTTGGTGATGATCACGAAAATACAAAGATAATATTACAAGATGCTGTAAAACACCCTAATGCGGGCGGTATACTGGTAATGGGGCTGGGATGTGAAAATAACCAGATTGATGTTTTCAAAGATACACTTGGTGACTATGATGAAGAAAGAGTGAGATTTCTTGCTGTTCAGCAGGTAAGTGACGAAATTGAGGAAGCTAAAAATCTCTTGAAAGAGCTTTTTGAAATAATGAAGAATGACAAAAGGGAAGAAACAAGTATTTCAGAATTAAAGGTTGGTCTGGAATGCGGCGGATCAGACGGTTTTTCAGGAATAACGGCAAATCCCATGCTTGGTGAATTTTCTGATTATATGGCTAATTACGGCGGGACTACACTTTTAACAGAAGTTCCCGAAATGTTCGGGGCAGAAACACTTCTGATGGAGAGATGCGAAAACAGTGAAATATTTGAGAAAACAGTAAGTCTTATCAATGATTTTAAGGATTATTTTATAAAACATGATCAGGTAATATACGAAAACCCTTCGCCGGGAAATAAAAAGGGCGGAATAACTACTCTTGAAGATAAATCTCTTGGCTGTACACAAAAATCAGGTACTGCAAAAATAAGAGATGTACTGAAATACGGAGAAAAAATAAAGAAGAACGGACTAAATCTGCTTTCTGCACCGGGAAATGATCTGGTAGCAACATCAGCACTGGCTGCGGCAGGATGCCATATGGTATTTTTTACCACAGGAAGAGGGACACCTTACGGCGGTTTTGTGCCTACTGTAAAAATTTCTACAAACACAGAGCTTGCAGAAAATAAACCTAAGTGGATAGACTTCGACGCGGGAAAATTAATAAGCCATGATATGGATATGGAAGTGCTTCTTGAAGAATTTATTGATTACATAGTAAGAGTAGCAAACGGTGAAAAAACGAGAAATGAAATAAATGAATTTAAAGAACTGGCTATATTTAAGTCAGGTGTAACATTATAGTTTTATAAAAATAAAAATTATGGAGGAGAAAACATGGCGAAAGTAACGTTAAAAGGAGTGGAAAAACAATACCCTAACGGGTTTAAAGCAGTACACGGGATAAATCTTGAGATTAAAGACGGAGAATTCATGGTTTTTGTAGGTCCTTCGGGATGTGCCAAGTCAACGACACTTAGAATGGTAGCCGGTCTTGAGGAAATCACAGGCGGGGAAATATATATCGGAGATAAACTGGTAAATGATGTAGCACCAAAGGATAGAGGAATAGCAATGGTTTTCCAGAACTATGCACTTTATCCTCATATGAGTGTTTATGAAAATATGGCTTTCGGACTGAAATTAAAGAAAACACCAAAGGCTGAGATAGACAGAAGAGTAAAAGATGCTGCTGAAAAGCTCGAGATTACCAATCTTCTGGACAGAAAACCAAAAGATATGTCAGGAGGTCAGAGACAGAGGGTGGCATTGGGAAGAGCAATAGTAAGAGAGCCTGAAGTATTTCTTTTTGACGAACCTTTAAGTAACCTTGATGCGAAACTGAGAGTATCTATGAGGGTAAGAATAAGTCAGCTGCATAAGGAATTAGGTTCTACGATGATTTATGTAACCCATGATCAGGTGGAAGCAATGACAATGGGAGACAGAATATGTGTGCTGAGGGAAGGTAAAATAATGCAGGTAGATACACCGCTGAATCTTTATAACCATCCTGCGAATAAGTTCGTGGCAGGATTCATAGGGTCGCCTACAATGAATTTTTTGAACGGAATATTAGAAGAAAAAGACGGAAAAATAATAATGAAAATAAAGGGTGCTGAATTGGAATTCCCTGAAAATGTGAGAGAAAAAGCAAAAGGATATATAGGAAAAGAAGTGACATTCGGAATAAGACCTGAACACATTACACTTGGAAATGCAGGAGAGAAGAATGCACTGAAAGGAAACATACTGGTAAAAGAACAGATGGGGAATGAAGAGATAGTTTACTTTGACTGCGAAGGAAATCAGATAACAGCAAGACTGACGCTGAATCAGGAAGAAAGTCTGGGACTGAAAGACAGCGGAATATTCAAATTTGATATGGAAAAATGTCAATTATTTGACATAAATACTGAAGAAGCTATTTAATGATTTTAGGAGGAAAATAAATGAAACAGTTTATGGATGAGGACTTTTTACTAAAAAACGATGTGGCAGTGGAACTGTATAATAAATATGCCAAAGATATGCCGATTATTGATTATCATTGTCATTTAAGCCCGCAGGAGATAGCAGAGAATAAAAGATACAAAAATATCACTGAATTATGGCTTGGAGGAGATCACTACAAATGGAGGGCAATGAGAATCAATGGTGTAGGTGAGGAATATATTACCGGGGCAAAAGATGATAAGGAAAAATTCATAAAATGGGCTGAAACAATTGAAAATTGTATTGGAAATCCTTTGTATCACTGGACGCACCTTGAGCTTAAGAGATATTTCGGTATAGATGATATACTGGGAAGCAAAACAGCAGAGGATATATGGGAAAGAGCCAATAAAATAATACAGAGCGATAGTTTTACAGCTAAAGAAATAATAAAAAAATCAAATGTAGAAGTGATTTGTACCACTGATGATCCTGCGGATGATCTGAGATATCATAAAGCTATAAAAGAAGATAAGGATTTTCCCGTAAAGGTATTTCCCACTTTCAGACCGGACAGAGCTATAAATATTGAAAAAGACGGTTTTGTGACATGGCTTGGAATGCTGGAAAAAGCTGTGGATAAGAAAATAAATGATATAAACGGACTTTTGAGTGCATTAGTGGAAAGAATAGAGTATTTTCATGAAGCTGGATGCAGACTTTCTGATCATGCTCTGGAACCTGTTCTGTTCAGACACGGGAATATCAGTGAAATGGATGCTGTGTTCAAAAAAGCACTGTTAAAAGAAAGTTTTACCGAGTCTGACCTGACACTTTACAAAGGGCAGCTTATGCTGTTTCTTGGGAAAGAGTACGCTAAAAGAGGATGGACTATGCAGATACATACAGGTACAATGAGAAATAACAATACAAGAATGTTCCGTCAGCTGGGGCCTGATACAGGATTTGACGCTATAGGAGATTACGACTGTGCAAGAGCTCTTTCAGATTTGCTGAATAACCTTGATCACAGTGATAAACTTCCCAAAACTATACTTTATTGCCTGAATCCAAGAGATAACTTCGTGTTGGGAACTTTGCTCGGATGTTTTCAGGATGGAAAAACTCCGGGAAAAATTCAGTTTGGTTCAGCATGGTGGTTTAATGACCAAAAAGAGGGAATGATTACGCAGATGACAGATCTTGCTAATCTGGGGCTTCTTCCAAGATTCGTAGGAATGCTCACAGATTCAAGAAGCTTTTTATCATATACAAGACATGAATATTTCAGAAGAATTCTATGCAATCTTATTGGAGAATGGGTAACAGACGGTGAATTCCCCAATGATACAGAACTTTTAGGTAATATTGTAAAAAATATAAGCTATACAAATGCAAAAAATTATTTCGGACTTGTATAAAAATAATTGGGGAAAGCACGGAAAATCTGAGGAAATATATATAAAGAAGACAATTGAAATAAGAGAAAAAATATAATATAATATATTTAAAAATATATTTAAAGGTGGAAGATATGGATTCAAATAATTTAAAAATAAAAGCATACAATTATATAAAGAATAAGATAATTTCCGGCGAATACCCTCCTAATCAGAAGATAGAAGAGAGCGAAATATCAAGTGAGCTGAATTTCAGCAGAACTCCTATAAGAGAAGCGATAAATACACTGAAAGATGAAGGCTGGATAACTATAATACCAAGAAAAGGGATATTTGTGAGTGAAATATCACTAAAGGATATCAATGACATTTTTCAGGTGAGGGAAACTATAGAGCCTATAATATTGAGACTGGCTTTTGAAAATCTGAATACACAAGAGCTTGATGACTTTGAGAAAGCATTTAAAAAATATGATAAATCAAAAGAAATAAATTCCGTTGTCCTTGATGAAAAGGATAATGATTTTCATAATTTTATACTTCATGCTTCGAGAAATAAGTTTTTGATAAATATGATGAGCAATGTGTATGAACATAACCAGAGACTCAGAAATATCTCAAAACAGAAACTGGAAAAAAGAAAAGAAGCTATACTGGAACATCTGGAAATAATCAGATCAATAAAAGAAAAAGATATAGAAAAAGCTGTGGAAAATCTGAGTCTGCATATTGTAGAATCCAGAAATAATTTTCTTTCATGCATAGGAAATCTAAAAATTTAAACTGTAATATATTACAGTTATTTTAGCAGACTAAAATTTCATATTTTTATATATTTTGTTAACAGTAAAATACTTAAAATTTATTTGAAATAATTTTCTCTGCAATTAATGTGCTAAATAAATATATTGATATAAAATACCTGATCATCAGGTATTTTTTTTATATATTATATATTGACTTTTTCACAAAAACGAGGTATATATTTAGTAATATATTTTGAAATATATTATAACTTCAATTTGAAATTATATCAGGAGGGAAAAATGGAATATAATGAAGAACTCACAAAAGTAAGTAAGATTAACATAGCATATATTGGAGGAGGTTCTCATAACTGGGCCAGAATTTTTATGAATGATATTTCCCAGGATAATGATATAAGTGGTGAGGTCAGGCTGTATGACATAGATTTCCAGGCGGCAAAGGCTAATGAAACAATAGGAAATAAGACTTCCGACAGATGGGAATATAAAGCAGTGGCAAAAATAGAGGAAGCACTTACAGATGCAGACTTCGTATTTATATCAATATTACCAGGAAGTTTTGAAGAGATGAAAATAGATGTTCATATGCCGGAAAAGTATGGTATATATCAGTCGGTGGGAGATACAGTAGGTATAGGAGGAATATTCAGATCATGGAGAACTGTTCCGATGATAGCTGAAATAGCCGAAAATGTAAAAAAATACTGTCCGAAAGCATGGGTAGTAAACTTTACCAATCCTATGAGCAATTGTATAAAGACATTATATGAAGTATTTCCTGAAATAAAAGCTTACGGATGCTGTCATGAAGTATTCGGTACGCAAAAACTTCTGAAAGCCGCACTTGAAGAAAAAACAGGATTAAAAAACGTAGATTTTAGAGAGATAATGGTAAATGTAAAAGGAATAAACCATTTTACATGGATAGATAAAGCTTCTTACAAAGGAATTGACCTTCTTCCCATATATACAGACTTCGCGGAAAAATACAAAGAGAGCGGTTTTCAAAAGGGAGAAAAAAACTGGTTTAATGATCACTTTGTTTCAGCGGAAAGAGTAAAATTTGACTTATTTAGAAAATATAACTGTATAGCAGCCGCAGGAGACCGACATCTTGCAGAATTCGTGCCAAATGACTGGTATCTTCAAGATAATGAAAAGTGGATGTTTAAGATGACACTTGTAGACTGGAGAATATCAAACAGAAAAGAATTAATAAAAGAAACAGAAGATCTTTTGAGCGGCAAGAAAGAGTTTGAGAAAAAAGAAGATTCAGGAGAAGATTTTGTGAGACAGATAAAAGGGATACTGGGACTAAAGGATGCAGTGACAAATATAAATATGCCGAATCACGGACAGGTGGAAAATATAGAAAAAGGAGCAGTAGTAGAAACAAATGCCTTTTTCACTACAAATTATGTGAGTCCTATAATGGCAGGCAAGGTAGATGATAAAATACTGGAACTGATGAAACCGCATGTTGAAAATCAGGGTCTAATAGTAAAAGCCTGTCTGAACAGAGATAAAGAGATGCTTTATAAAGCATTTAGAAATGATCCTCAGGGAGCTTCGCTCAAAGAGGAAGATGCAAAGACACTGTTTGCTGAAATGCTTGAAGCTTTGGAAAAATTTAACTAGATTTTCGGTTTTTGAAAGCAGAATAAGATAAGGTGTCAGGAAAATTTTTCGGAATTATCACATTTTCTATAAGGGATATCACCCGTTTATATAGAAAAAACTCATATTTCTCAAGTTATAAAGTTTGTAAATACCCAAATTTAAAAATTATATTTATTTGAGTATTAATTGCCATATTTCAAAATTTGGGTATTGCAACTTTTTACGGCAGTATGGTTTTTTTAATAAAATTATGTGAAAAATAATATGTTTATTACTTATAAATTCTGTACATAATTTTATCAATTTAATCCTAAAGCCTCATGTGACAATTATTGGTATATATAAAGGCAAAATGAAATGTCTGAGGTTATACGGAAATTTTTAGGGAATATATATGAAAAATATAGAAGGAGCTGAAAATGTTAGAAAATTTTGTTAGGCAGATAATGGAAGATTTCAGTTTTTATAAAGAAAGCTGGAATTATGAAGACGGCTGCATATATACAGGAATTATGGATATGTATAATGCAACCGGTGATGAAAAGTATTATGATTTTGTTTTCGGAAATATAGAAAAATGGATTGGTGCAGACGGGAAAATAAAAAATTACGAAATTTCCGAATATAATATTGATAATTTGAATTCAGGAAAGGTACTGTTTCCTATATATGAAAAGACAAAAGAGGGGAGATATGAAACTGCAATAAAAGAGCTTTATGAACAGGTAAAAACACATCCGAGAACGCTTGAGCAGAATTTCTGGCATAAAAATATATATCCTAATCAGGTGTGGCTGGACGGGCTGTATATGGCACTGCCGTTTTATCTGGAATATGAGAATATTTTTGATAACAGAAAGAATTACGACGATATATACAATCAGATATTAAATGTGGAGAAACACATGAAAGATGATAAAACAGGTCTTTACTATCATGGATATGACGAATCAAAAAAAGAAAGATGGTCAGACGAAAAAACAGGTCTTTCACAAAATTTCTGGTCAAGAGCAATGGGCTGGTATGTAATGGCGCTGGTAGATGTACTTGAAATAACTGATGATAAATATGAAAAAAAAGAAAAGGTAAAGGAGGTATTCAAAAAAGCTGTAGATGCACTTTTGAACTTTCAGGATAAAGAAAACGGAATGTGGTATCAGGTAATAAACAAGGGCGATAATCCTAAAAATTATGCAGAAACTTCAGGGACGCTGATGATAGCTTATTCTATACTCAAAGGGTGTCGTCTGGGTATCTTGGACAAGGCATATGAAGAATCTGGAAGCAGAGCGTTTAACGGAACTGTAAAAAAATATCTTTCGGAAAAAGACGGGAAAATAACTCTGGGAGGCATATGCGGAGTAGCAGGACTGGGAAATACGCCTTACAGAGACGGAAGTGAGGAATATTATTATTCTGAGAGACTTATATCAAATGATGCCAAAGGAACAGGACCGTTTCTTATGGCTTACAGCGAAATAATTCAGAATCAGGGAAAAACAAAATAAATTGTAACCTAAAAAATAAATCTAAGAAAATAAAATTCAGGAGGAAAATATGAAAAAAATATTTATGTTGTTAATGACATTTTTATTAGTGATAAGCTGCGGCGGAGATAAAAAATCAGGGGGAGACGCAGGAGGAGACGGAAAAGAAATTACACTCCGATTTTCATGGTGGGGCGGAGATGAAAGACATGAAAAGACGCTTCAGGTAATAAAACTTTTTGAGGAAAAGAATCCGGGAGTAAAAATTAAGGCTGAATATTCAGGATGGGCAGGACATTATGAGAAAATAACTACTCAGATGGCCGGAGGAACAGCAGCGGATATTATGCAGGTAAATCATAACTGGCTGGATGCTTTTTCTAAAGACGGAAACGGATATTACGACTTAAATCAGGCAGCTGATCTGTTACACTTAGATAACTACACAAAAGAAGAACTGGCAAAAACTACAATAGACGGAAAATTAAATGCTGTTCCCGTGGGAATTACTGCAAAAGAATTTTATTATAATTCTAACACATTTCAAAAAGCCGGACTTGAAATTCCAAAAACTTGGGACGAGCTTTTTAACGCAGGAAAAGTATTTAAAGAAAAATTAGGGGATGACTATTATCCAATGCAGGCAAATGCAGAGTATGCATTTCAGATGATGCTTTATTATCTGGAACAGAAAACAGGAAAACCTTTTATTAACGATCAGAAACAGATCAACTATACAGAAGAAGAACTTGCAGACGGTATGAAGTTTTTTGAGAGACTTGTAAGCGAGCATGTATTAGTTCCGTTACCTGTGAAATTATCAGCGGGAAATGTACCTTTGAATGAAGATGTAAACTGGATAAAAGGTAAATATGCAGGAGTTTATGAGTGGGACAGTTCTGTGGAAAAATATCAGGGAACTCTTGAAGAGGGTCAGCAGTTAGTAGTAGGGGAATTTCCTACCCTTAACGGAGCAGCTAAAGAAAATGCAGCTTTAGTAAAAGTTTCACTGGCTTTTGCAATAAATAAGAAAACAAAAAATCCTGAAATGGCGGCAAAATTCATCGACTTTATGCTTAATGACCCGGAAGCAGTGGAAATATTAGGGCTTTCAAGAGGGATACCTTCGAGCAAGGCAGCACAGGATGTGTTAAAAAGCAAAGATATGTTGAAAGGACTTTCATATGAAGGATACTTAAAAATGCAGGCAAGTCAGGGATTCGGACTTTCTACACTTGTAGAGCACAGCAAATTTAAGGAACTTTATAATTCTACATTTGAAGAATTAGGATATGGAAAAATAACTGCAGAACAGGCAGCAAAAAGATTATTAACTGACGGAAATGATATATTGGCCAGCATAACAAGATAGAATGGCAGAAGTATACAGGAAAGTCTGTAACTCAAGACTTTCCTGTATAAAAAATTAATAAAGCTATATAAAGAGAGGTGAAATAAGATGAAACTAACCAAAAAACAGATGGGAATGATCTACCTGACACCTTGGATTATCGGTATTTTGGTATTTAAGCTGGTTCCGTTTGTATCGACGCTGGTCTTGAGTTTTGCAGATTACGACCTTATAACTGCGCCAAGATTTATTGGGTTTCAAAATTATATAAAGATTTTTACACAGGATAAAAAGTTTCTTGCATCATTAATTGTTACATTTAAGTATGTGTTTTTAACAGTTCCTATAAAACTTGCTTTTGCGCTATTTATAGCATATATACTGAATTTTAAGCTAAAAGGGGTAAACTTTTTCAGAACAGCTTATTATATTCCTTCTATACTGGGAGGAAATGTAGCTATTGCGGTTTTATGGAGATTTTTATTTGCAGATACGGGGTTAATGAATGTTTTGACAACAAAAATAGGACTTGGGACTATAAGCTGGCTTGGTGATCCGTCAACGGCACTGTTTACACTTACATTACTGAGAGTGTGGCAGTTTGGTTCTGCAATGGTTATATTTCTTGCGGCACTGAAAAATATACCGGAAACGCTTTATGAAGCTGCACAGATAGACGGGGCATCAAAAATGAAAATGTTCTTTAGTATAACAATACCGCTTTTGACACCAGTAATATTCTTTAACTTTATTATGCAGCTGGTACAGGCATTCCAGGAATTTAACGGGCCTTACATTATTACAAACGGCGGACCGCTGAATTCGACATACCTGTATTCACTGCTTATATATGACAATTCATTCAAATACTTCAGTATGGGTTATGGAAGTGCGCTTTCATGGATATTATTCGTAATTATTCTTATATTTACTGCACTTACATTTAAGACTTCAAAACACTGGGTGTATTATTCAGACGGGGAGGCATAACATGAATGAAAATATCGTTATAGATAAAGATGTAATGGAAATGAACGAAAAAAGACTGAAAAAAATGAAAATGAAAAACAGCATAAATTCGGCTCTAAGATATTTTGTCCTTATAATAGTAGGATTTATAATGCTTTATCCTCTTTTATGGATGATTGGTTCATCTTTTAAGACCAATGCGGAAATTTTCAGTTCTGTAGGTTTTATTCCAAAATCTTTTAACTTTGATAACTATGCAAAAGGATGGGCGACTTCGACAGAATATAGTTTTACCACATATTTTATAAATACTTTTAAGATACTTGTTCCAAAAGTTTTCTTTACTATAATTTCCACTGTTATTACAGCATATGCATTCGCAAGGTTCAAAATTCCCGGAAAAAAAATACTTTTCGGAATATTAATAGGAACATTGCTTCTGCCTGAAATAGTAGTAAGAATACCTCAGTATCTGATATATAAACAGTTTGGCTGGCTGGATACTTATCTGCCTCTGATAGTACCTTCGGCATTTGGGGTGGATGCATTCTTCGTATTTATGCTTGTGCAGTTTTTCAGAGGAATACCTAAAGATCTGGAAGAAGCAGCGGAGATAGACGGATGTAATACTTTTCAGACTTTGATTTATGTGTTGGTTCCTGTTTTGAAACCGGCAATAATATCAGTGGCATTATTTCAGTTTATGTGGACAATGAATGATTTTATGAGTCCTTTGATATATCTGTCCAGTGTAGAAAAATATCCTGTTTCCATAGCACTGAAAATATCAATGGATGCAAGTGCCGCAGTGGAATGGAATAAAATTCTTGCAATGTCTGTAATTGTATTGCTGCCTTCGCTAATAATCTTCTTCTTTGCGCAAAAATACTTTGTTGACGGTGTATCTTCAAGCGGACTGAAAGAATAAGAAAGGAAGATAAAATGGAAATAAAGCTGCTTTGTAAAACAGCAAAAACAATTACATTTCAGATAGTAAATGAAAAATGCTTTTATTCTGAAGAAAACACAGAAGTGTATGTAAACGGAAAGAAAGAATTTATAACTTTGAAGAATATAAATACAGTTTATAATCTTACACCTGATAAAGATTATACTGTTTATGTGAAAAATTCTGACGGTGAAAGTAACAAACTGGAAGTAAAAACAGAATTTGCGGCTTTTATTCTGGATATCAGAGAGTTTGGAGCTGTAGGAGACGGAAAAACATTAAATACTTTTGCCATTCAGACAGCAATACATTCTGCGCCTGATAATTCCGTAATAGAGATTCCCGAAGGGGATTATCTCACAGGGCCTGTTCTGCTGAAAAGCAATATAACTATTAATCTTGCCAAAAATGCAAGACTTACAGCGCTGAGAGACAGGGAAATGTATCCTATACTTCCCGCAAGTATTAACAGACCGGATAAAACTTTTTATCTGGGATCTTGGGAAGGAGAGCCGGCAGGTTGTTTTGCCAGTCTTTTTACAGGGGTAAGCGTAAGTAATATAAATATAACAGGTGAAGGAACTATTAACGGAAATGCAGATTATGAAACATGGTGGAAAAATGCAAAAATAAAGAGAATATCGTGGCGTCCGAGAACCATATTTCTTACAGACTGCAATAATATAAATGTGGTGGGGGTAAATATAGAAAATTCTCCTTCATGGACAGTACATCCGGTATTCTCATCCGATCTGGGATTTTTTGATCTGAGAATAAAAAATCCCAAAGATTCTCCGAATACAGACGGGATTGATCCTGAATCATGCAGAAATGTCACTATAGCAGGAGTGAAATTTTCTGTGGGGGATGACTGTATAGCAATAAAGTCAGGGAAAGGGAAGATAGGGAGGGATATAGGAATTCCTTCGGAAAATATAAATATTGATAATTGTCACATGGAGTTTGGACATGGCGGTGTAGTCATAGGAAGCGAGATGTCCGGCGGAATAAAAAACGTAAATATAAGAAACTGTCTCTTTGAAAATACGGACAGGGGTCTGAGGATAAAGACCCGAAGGGGAAGAGGCGGTGTAATAGACGGGATTCATGCCCAAAATATAGTAATGGATAAAGTTCTGACTCCTTTTGTAATAAATGAGTTTTATTACTGCGACAGTGACGGAAAAGCAGAGTATGTATGGAGTAAGGAAAAAAAAGAAGTAACAGAAGAAACACCAGTTATAAAAAATATTACTTTTAAAAATATGGTATGTAAGAATTCGGAAGTGTGTGCAGGATTTATGTACGGACTTCCCGAAAGTAAAATAGAGAGGGTTATGTTAGAGAATCTAACTATAGATTTTGCCGGTGATCCTAAAAAAGATATTCCGGCAATGATGGATTTTATTGATCCGCAAAGTAGAGGGGGATTTTATTTCAATAATATAAAAGGACTTGAAATAAAAAACCTGATTGTGGAAAATGCAGAGGGTGAAGAAATAATCAGGAATAATGTGGAAGAGTGCTTTTAGAAGGTAAAATTTTGTTATGAAATTGGAGAGGAGAGAGTTTTTTTGGAAAGAACCAGAAGATATCCCGAAAAAATAATTCAGTTTGGAGAAGGAAATTTTTTAAGATGTTTTGTTGATTGGCAGATAGACATATTAAATGAAAAAACTGATTTTAATTCAGGTGTTACAATTATAAGACCTATTGATTATGACAGTGTTCCGCTGCTTGATACACAGGACGGTCTGTATACTGCTGTTATACGCGGAATAAATGAAAACGGAGAGGCAGTGAAGGATTACAGGCTTGTTCAGTCAGTAAACAGAGAAATTCCTGTTTATAAGGAGTTTGATAAATATCTGAAACTTGCTGAAAATCCTGAAATAAGATGGATTATATCAAATACTACCGAAGCCGGGATTGTATTTGACGAAAATGATAAATATGATGACAGACCGCAGAGTACGTTTCCGGGAAAACTTACAAGACTTCTGCATGAAAGATATAAGTTTTTCAGCGGAAGTAAAGACAGCGGATTTATAATATTACCGTGTGAACTGATAGACTATAATGGTGAAATTCTTAAAGAAACTGTGATGAAGTATGCAGATATCTGGGGATTGGACAGCGGATTTAAGGAATGGCTCACAGAAGCAAATACATGGTGTTCTACACTGGTTGACAGAATAGTAACAGGTTATCCTTTTTCCGAAAAGGACGAACTGGAAAAAGAACTGGGATATAAAGATAATTTTATTACAACAGGGGAATATTTTTATCTGTTTGTAATACAGGGGCCAAAATGGCTTGAAAAAGAATTGAAGCTGGATAAAGTCCCTATGAATATAAAAATAGTGGATGATATAAAACCATATAAATTAAGAAAAGTAGGGATACTGAACGGTGCTCATACTTTGATGGTGCCTGTAGCTTATTTATACGGCCTTGATACAGTAAAAGACAGTATAGAGGACCCTGTTATAGGCAAATATGTAAAAGAGGCCATATTCGACGAAATAATCCCTGTACTCGATATGGAAGAAAAAGACCTTGTGGAATTTGCCGATTCTGTGATAGACAGATTTAGAAATCCCTATATAAAACATATGCTGATGTCAATAGCATTGAATTCCATGAGTAAATACAAGTCGAGAATTCTTCCTCAGCTGCGGGAATATTATGAAAAGTATAATAAATTACCTGAAAAACTGGTATTTTCACTGGCGGCACTGATAAGATTCTATAAAGGTGTCAGAGGCGGAGAGAAAATTGAACTTAAAGATGATGCATATATCTTAGAATTTTACAGTGAGTTATGGAAGGGTGACAATCACAATTATACTAGTATGGTAGAAAAGGTACTTAAGCTTGAAAAACTATGGGATGAAGACCTTACAAAAATAAATGGTTTATTAAAATTGACATCTGAATATCTTAATAAAATAGATAATGAAGGCATAAAAAAATCATTGTAAATAGTAAAAAAACAATAACAACTATTTACAAATGGAAAAAACGAGGTATAAAGTATTAATCTTATAATTTCAATATTTTTATACCTTGTAGGTTTTCATAAAAATAGATTGAATAATTAATCAAATGAACTGGAGTTTAATATTTTATTGGTTGGAACAAATTTTTGTTAAATATTGTGAGAAAATGTAAAAAATCGGTTTTTTACATATGGAAGTATCGATTTTTTGTAATTAATTTTTATAATATTAATGATTGTTTTTAAATTATTTTTATATTTTATTATTTATAAAAATAAAATTTGAAAATTATAATATTTTAGTTTTTAATATTTAAAATTTATTGTTTTTGGAATGTTGGATTTTAAATATTTATATAAAAAAATATTTTTTGGAGGTTGTGATGAAAAAATTACTAGTATTAAGTCTGTTTTTAGGACTTATGGGTAGTGCGTACGCTTTGGAAAAGGTAAATATAACAACAGGGGTTTACATGGAATCTGAAAACCATAATGCAGAATACAATTCAAGTGATGTAACTGTGCATGGTGTGAGAGCAAAGCTGGACTTTAAAGATTTTCCTTTATGGACTGAATTTGCATATGAATACAGAAATGCTGACAGTCTTTCAGGACATCAGGGTGACGAAGACAGATACAAGTTTATGCTTGGGACTAGATTTAATGCAGGAGACTTTAGTTTCAGACCTGAGTATGAATTAAGAATAGGGGACAAAAGAGAATCAGCTGAAAAAAATGTCGGTCACAGATTTAAGCCGAATTGGGGATATAAGTTTAACGACCAATGGTCATTATTCAATGGATGGTTATTTGCTTATGAACCTAATAAAGCATACAGAGGATACTCAGAAACAAAAACATGGGATGACTATTACCATGAGATAGAAACAGGAGTAAAATTTAAGTTTACTGATGATCAGGCAGTAGCTTTCGGGTTCTATAACGAGTATAAGAAAGAAGAAAAATCGGATATGTATCCAAGAGCTAAAAAATTCGATGAATGGCAGATAAGACTTGCTTATGAGAAAAAATTCGATAACGGAATTTTAGTATCACCATTCGCAAGAATAACTGTAAGCCAGAAAGAAGAAGCTAAAGAAGGTTATGACATCAAATCTAAAGGAAAAGGAAGATATGGTGTTAAAATGGGATATGCTGCCGACAACGGTCTGGGTGTATACGGAGAAACTTATTATCAGAATGAGCCAAGAGAAGTAGACGGTCATGATCAGTCTGATAAAAACAGATTCTTCTTGAAACTAGGTATTGATTACACTTTTTAATCCGAATAATAAAGAGTGATTTACTTCCAATATAAATATGGGAAACTGTCTGGATTCAGACAGTTTCTTTTTTTGTTAAGATCATTTTTATAATGAAATAATAGAAGTGATATTTTTTTAGAATAAAAAAATAATTAATTCAAAATAAAATTAGATGTTTCAATCTTTACAATTTATAAAAACGAGGTATATATTAAACATACAAATAATAAATTGATTTTTTTTTTATAGGAGATGATAAATTTAATATATAGCTTTTTATTAGTATGGAAATTTATGTTTTTATTGGTTGACTGCTCTAGGGAGGCAGCCTGAATTTATAGTTAGTTACAATATTTTAATGATATAAATAAATTCAAATTTTTGGAGGTTGTGGATGAAAAAATTAGTAGTTCTAGGTCTGTTTTTAGGCCTGGTAGGAAGCGCGTACGCTTTGGAAAAGGTAAATATTACTACGGGTGTCTATATCGAAAGTGAAGATCATAATGCGGAATATACTGGAAGTGATCTGGATGTAAAAGGGATAAAACTAAAGGCTGCGATGAAGGATATTCCTTTATGGGCTGAGTTTAACTATGAATATAGAAATGTTAATCTTCCAGGACATACAGGTGATGAGGACAGATATAAATTTATGATCGGATATAAATTTGAAGCTGGAAGCTTTGTGTTTAGACCTGAGTATGAATTGAGAGTAAGAGAATTAAGAGAATCACCTGATGAGCAATGGGGTAACAGATTCAAACCAAACTGGGATTATAAATTTAATGACCAGTGGACTTTATTCAATAACTGGATGTTTACATATCAGCCTACGAAAGCATACAGAGGAAATGCCGAGACTAAGAACTGGAATGACTATTATCATGAAATAGAAACTGGAGTAAAGTATAAGTTTGAGGGAAATCAAGCTGTGGTATTCAGTATCTATAATGAGTATGAAAAAGATGAAAAGTCTCCGGCTCAGGTTCAGGCGTACAGCTATGATGAATGGCAAGTAAGATTAGCATATGAAAAGAAATTCGATAATGGTGTATTTGTATCTCCATTTGTGAGAATAGGTGTAGATAAGACTGAAAAAACTACATATGGATATGACAATGACAATAGATTAAGAAACAGATACGGTGCAAAAATGGGATATGTTGCTAGTAACGGAATAGGCGTGTATGGAGAGGCATATTATCAGGATGAGCAAATGCAGAATCCAAAAAATGGTGAAGATATGAATGGAAGAGATAAGATATATCTTAAACTAGGGTTAGATTATACATTCTAAGCTAAAAAAGCCGAATGATTTATTTAAATATATTCAATAAAAAGCTGTCTGGGATGTTGGTCTCAGATGGCTTTTTTAATGGATTAAACTTGCTGTATAGTAAAAAAAATGCTGTATGCATATAAAGAGGGACTTTTTAGTAATCAGTTTATGTTTCATTCATTTGTTATATTCAGAATTTTGTAATCAACAAAACAAACTATTCTATATACAAATCACCTCATTCATGATATAGTAAAGAAAAAACAGGGAGGAACGTATGATTTCTAAAATATTGAGGTGTATCTCACAGGAAGATGTGTTAAGGATTCTTAATCTGATTAATTACAAAAGACCCATAAGTGAAGATGAGCTGAATGAAACACTGAATATCCCGAGTTTTGAAATACATAAGCATATAAAAGAACTGGTTAATATGGAAGTCATCATTGACAGAGAAGTAGAAGGAAAAGAAGTTTATTTTTTTAACAGCGCTTTTGTGAAAAAGTTTAAGTTTTTTGAAATACTGATGAATGAACTGGAAAATGAGAATTTGTACGCTCTCGATCTTAGAGGTTTCGGAAAAACAGCAGCAGAATAAACTGCATATCACGTTTCATTTTTTAAATATGAGAGATAACCAATAGAATAGAGCATTTGTTCAAAAAAAATTGACAATTATGTTTTTTTATGAGTATAATGTTATTGACAATTGAATTCGGTAGGTGAGGTTAACTCAAGGGATACGGATTGCTGCCGCGGAAAGATGGAGACATTTTTACGTTTTGGTTTGAGCAGTCTAGGTCGATTCAAGGCCTAGAATAATGCAATTTCATTGCCCTGAGAAGCTAAAACTCGTACGATACTGTAATAGTAACTTCGCCGTCTTTATGTGGCGTTTTTTTATTTAAAAATAAATTCAGGAGGTGGAAGAAATGCCGGAAGAACCCAGTATGAATATAGAGCACAGGAGAATTACATATAATATGAATATATACACGGAAAAATGGAAGGATTTCTTCCACCGTATTATAATGAAATAAATTTTGGGAATATTATTGTATGAAATTCTCCAAGGCTTTATATTTTAAAAATTTAGAATGAAAATAAATAGCTTTGGAGGTAGGACAATGAAAAAAAGAGAAAATGTTCAGTCTTTTTCTGCTGCAGATTTATTCAGATATGCAGAAATGGACATGAACGGGGTATACGAAGGACTTAACAGCAGCAGCAGAGGTCTCAGCGAGGAAGATGCAGAAGACAGGCTTGAAGAATTCGGATTAAACGAAGTAAAGCATAATAAGCAGGAAACATGGCTGACACAGCTGTCAAAAGCATTTATAAATCCTTTTGTAATAGTATTAATGCTGCTTGCGGTGGTTTCGTTTATAACTGATGTATTTATGGAAACACAGGGGAAAAAAGACTGGACAACAGTTATAATAATAGGGCTTATGATAGGAATAAGCGGAATGCTGAGATTTGTTCAGGAAATGAGATCGAACAAAGAAGCTGCAAAGCTGAAAGCACTTGTTCATAATACAAGTGATGTATTGCGTAAAGACGGGAACAGAAAAGAAATTCCCATGGTAAATGTAGTGCCGGGAGATATTGTAAGACTTGCGGCGGGGGATATAATTCCCGGAGATTTGAGAATAATATATTCAAAAGACTTATTTTTGAGTCAGTCTATGCTTACAGGAGAGTCAGAACCGGCTGAAAAATATAATGTTATAAAAGACCCTGACAGGAAAAAAACAGTTCTTGAACTGGATAACATATGTTTTATGGGGACAAACGTAGTCAGCGGAAGCGGAATTGCTATAGTTGTTAATACAGGAAACAGAACATATTTTGGTTCTATGGCAAAAAGTCTTGCTGAAAAAAGACCTGAGACAAGTTTTGATAAAGGTGTAAACAGTGTAAGCTGGCTTTTGATAAGATTTATGCTTGTAATGATACCGCTTGTATTCTTTATAAACGGAATAATAAAAGGTGACTGGTTGAGTGCGTTTTTATTCGCTGTTTCAATAGCTGTAGGACTTACACCTGAGATGCTTCCGATGATAGTTACTACAAATCTTGCCAAAGGCGCTGTTTTTATGTCAAAGCACAAAACAGTGGTGAAAAGTCTGAATTCAATACAGAATTTCGGTGCAATGGATGTACTTTGTACTGATAAGACAGGAACTTTGACACAGGATAAAATAGTGCTTGAAAAACATCTTGATGTACACGGCAATGAAAATGACAATGTCTTGAAACATGCTTATCTGAATAGTTATTATCAGACAGGTTTGAAAAATCTTATGGATTTGGCAGTTATTGAATATGGTGATGAAATCGGACTGGCAAAAATACAGGATAAATATGAAAAGGTGGACGAGATTCCTTTTGATTTCGCAAGAAGAAGAATGTCGGTAGTGATAAAGGATAAAAGCGGAAAGACACAGATGGTGACTAAAGGAGCAATCGAAGAAATGCTTACTATATGCAGTCACACTGTTTATAACGGAAGAGCTATAGAACTCACTGATAATATAAAAGATGAAGTGATAAGAAAAGCAATGGAGCTTAATGAGGATGGTATGAGGGTAATAGGAGTCGCTCAGAAGACTAATCCGAGAAGTGAAGGGCTGTTTAGTGTGGAAGATGAAAAAAATATGCTTTTGATGGGGTATATAGGTTTTCTTGATCCGCCTAAAGACAGTGCCGTAAAAGCTATAAAGGCACTTCAGGAATATGGTGTCAGCATAAAAGTACTTACTGGTGACAATGAAATAGTAACAAAAAAGATTTGTAAAGAAGTGGGAATAGAAGCAGATAAGATAATACTCGGTGTGGAAGTAGAGGAACTTAGCGATACACAGCTTGAAAATATTGTGGAAGAGACAACAATATTCGCAAAATTATCTCCGCTTCAAAAATCGAGAGTAGTAAAATCCCTGCAAAAAAGAGGGCATACTGTGGGATATATGGGAGACGGTATTAATGACGCACCGGCACTTAAAGATGCAGATGTGGGAATATCTGTGGATACTGCAGTAGAGATTGCCAAAGAGTCGGCAGATATTATCCTTCTGGAAAAAAGTCTTATGGTTTTGGAAGAAGGAGTAATAGAAGGAAGAAGAACTTTCGGGAATATAATAAAATATATAAAAATGACTGCAAGCTCGAATTTCGGTAATATGTTCAGTGTGCTTGTAGCAAGTATATTTCTGCCTTTTCTGCCAATGCTTCCTATACATATATTAATACAGAATCTTATTTATGATGTTTCGCAGATTTCAATACCATGGGACAAAATGGATGAAGATTATCTGAAACAGCCAAGAAAATGGGATGCAGCCGGAATAAGCAGATTTATGATTTTTATCGGGCCGATAAGTTCAATATTTGATATAGTTACTTTTTTGGTTATGTGGTTTGTATTTAAATGCAGTGCGGGAACAGAAGCGGCACAGGCTTTGTTTCATTCAGGATGGTTTGTAGAGGGACTTTTGTCTCAGACACTGATCGTGCATATGATACGTACAAAAAAGATACCGTTTATACAGGACTCAGCATCATTTCCTGTATTGGTATTTACACTCCTTGCAATGATAATAGGGATAATAATACCTTTTACTTCATTCGGGCGTTCGGTAGATCTTACTGCACTTCCTCCGCTTTACTTCTTGTGGCTTGCAGTAATTCTGATATCATACTGTTTCCTTACACAGGTTGTAAAAAAATGGTATATAAAAAAGTTTAATTCATGGCTGTAAGATAAGTGTTTTATCCTGTATTATCAAGAATTGATAAAAGCGGACACGGCAGTTGTCAGTTGCTTTTAATAAAATGTTGGTAAGATATATTTATACATACATATTACCCTGATTATTTATTTTCAGGGTAATTTTTTTAGTTTGAGTTTTCAATAAAATATTTATATACTTTGAATTTAGTGTTGTTGCATAGTTTACTTCTGCTGGGAAAATTGTCAGTCAAATGAAAATATAATGGAATTTAGAAGAATAATAGCATATAATGTACATGTGTTTAATAGAAAATAAAAAATATACCTTTTAGGATAGGAGAGATAATTAATGAAAAGAGTCTATTCGGGAATTATCCTGATGTTAACATTATTGATAACTGTAACAGGATTGAACCAGAGTATAGCAGCAACTAAAGTTAATTTGTCAAAAGATGAAGTTTATAAAATTTCTAAAGAAGCAACAATATATGGATATCCTACAGTGGAATTCTACAGAATTATGTATCAGCAGGCAGTAAATACCAGTGATCCACAGTTTAAGGCACCTTTTAACCAGATAAAAAGCATAGCAGAAGCAGCAGGGCCTAAAGACAGCGGAATACAGACAATAAATGCAGATACGCCTTATTCTTATCTTTGGCTTGATTTAAGAGATGATGCTGCAGTAATTACTATACCGAAAATTGAGAAAAATCGTTATTATTCTGCTCAGATTATAGATTCTTATACATACGACGTGGATTATTTAGGAACAAGAAAAGACGGTAATGACGGAGGGAAGTTTCTAATAGCAGGACCAAAGTGGAACGGACAGGTTCCAGCAGGAATAAAAAGAGTAGTGAAAGTAAATACTGATTTTATTTATGTATTATTCAGAACACAGCTTTTAAGTGAAAAAGATCTTCCAAATGTGGCTAAAATACAGGCAGGATATAAAGTGCAGACATTAAATGAATATCTTGGGAAAACTGTGGATAAAAAAGCAGCGGTTATTAATTGGCCTCCAATCAGCAAAGAAAATGAGTTTAAACCGGAAAATTTTTATAATTATCTTAATACAATGCTGCAGTACATGCCTGAGTACGCAGATGAAAAAGGGCTGAGAGCAGAATTTGCAAAAATAGGCATTGTTCCCGGCAAGGCATTTGATATGAGCGGTATGACACCGGATCAACAGAAGGCAATGGCTCAGGGAATACAGGATGCTCTTAAGGAAATTCAGACAAAACTGGAAGCAAGTCCTGATTCAAAGGGATTCTTCGGATCGAAAGAAACACTTAAGAATAATTATATGATGAAGTCAATGGCAGCAATGGGCGGACTTTTCGGAAATGTTGAAGAAGAAGCTATGTATATTTTTTATTTGAAAGGTTCAGACGGTGTAGTTTATGATACAGGGAAAAATAATTATATACTTCACTTTGATAAAGATAAGTTACCACCTGTAAAGGCTTTCTGGTCTATAACTATGTACGAGAAAAATTCTTATGCAATGGTAGAAAATCCATTAAATCGTTATCTGGTAAACTCTGCGATGATACCGGATTTCAAAAAAGATAAAAACGGAGGAATAGACATATATATACAGAAAACTTCTCCGGGGAAAAATCTGGAATCAAACTGGCTTCCAGCACCTGATGGGGAGTTCTATATGGTTTTAAGAGCATACTTGCCTGAGGATACTCTGATAAACGGCAGCTGGCAGAAACCTGAATTACAGATAAATAAAAAATAAAATTAATGATACTATATTTTAAGGACTGATTTGGAAATATTCTGAATCAGTTCTGTTTTATTTAAAAAATAAAAAAATATATTAATGTTGCTTTTGTTAAAAAACAGGGTAAAATTGATTATAGTATCTTATACGAAATGAAGTAATGGAGGGATTTATGGCGAAAAAATTTTCTGATGAAGTATGTCTGGAGAATTACTCCGGGATTTGTGAGTTATTTAATAAGGTGATACCGGATCACAGACGGTTTTCAGTGGTGTATGCCTGTGGAGTAGATGTAGGAATGACAAATTTTATAGTCGTTCGCAAAACTACTTATACATATTCCAGTTATGCAGTGGGATTCGATACAAATGAAGCAGAGATTGTGATATTACCTATAGACATTGATATGGAGACATACGGTACACCGGTATATCTGAAAAAATCCGAGATTGACAAAGCGAAGATAAGCTGGCTGTCAAAAGAAATAACTATACGTGACAAAAGACTGCCGAAAAAATATATTCAGTTTAATGTTCCTGAAATGATTAATCAGGATCCTGACAATGTTGTTATTCCTGTGAAGCAGGATGAGGAAGCCAAAAAATTTATGGAGTTTTTTAAAAAAGATTATTCAAAATAAAAACAGTTTTTTTTATAACAGTAATTCCAAAAATGGGCATGCAAAAAAACATAGGCTCATTTTTTATTAAAATACTGGTCTTTTTTCAAATAAAGTATTGATTTTATTGATACAGAAATGTTATATTATTAACATACGCAGATATGATCTGATTTTGCGGGAAAATAAATTTTCAGGGAGGTTTTTTACAGATGAATGAACTCATAGAAATAAGAGAAGCACAGGAAATGGACACAGGTACCATTCTGGAGTTTATAAAGGAGCTTGCAGTATATGAAAAATTACTTCATGAAGTTACTGCTGATGAATCTTTATTAAAAAAGACTTTGTTTGAGACTGAATATGCTAAGGTATTAATAGCTGAATATGACGGTAAACCTGCCGGTATGGCTTTATATTTTCACAGTTATTCTACTTTTCTGGGAAAACCGGGAATATATCTCGAAGATCTTTACGTAAAAGAAAAATATCGTGGTATGGGTCTTGGTAAACAGCTGCTGAAAAAACTGGCAGAGATATGCAATGAAAATGACTTTGGAAGACTGGAGTGGTCTGTTTTGGATTGGAATAAGCCCTCAATAGATTTTTATGAAAGTCTGGGAGCTGACAGTCAGGATGAATGGATAAAGTACAGGGTAGACGGCGACACATTAAAAAAACTTTCTAAATAGAAAGAATTAAGGAGAGAACATGAAATTAAACATGAAATTACTTCCGGGTACTTACTCAGTGATACAAGTAAAGGATATTTCCAAAATTAACTTTGAAAAATTCGGGGAATCATTTTTTAATCTTTGTATTACTGAAGATGAAATATCAGTTCTTTTGAATCAGGAATACTCTGGTTTTATAGATGAAAAAATAAATGAGGAAACAGGATTTAAGTGCCTGAAGATAGAAGGAGTACTGGACTTCGGCGAAATAGGAATAATTGCTAAGATAAGCAATATTCTGGCTAAAGAAGAAATAAGCATTTTTGTAGTGTCTACTTATAATACAGATTATGTTTTGGTGAAAGATAACAAAATAGCACATGCCGTGCATGTGCTGAAAGAGAATCAAATTAATATATCCGAAATTTCTACTCAGGTATTGTGCTAGGAAGATAACATTCCAAAAAAGTTTTTGAATATTTAGGATGATCGCTTATTACCGTTCTTTTTTCGGTAACAATAAGATCCATTTTTATATCATTTTTACTAGTGGGAATATTATCGTACAGTTGAAAATCATAACAAATACCTACTTTTAATACAGGCTTATTTATAGACGACAGAAAATTATCATAAAATCCTCTGCCATAGCCTATTCTGCTAAGATTCTGGTCAAATACCACACCGGGAACAATTATAAGATCTAAATTTTCCGGATCAGCATAATCAGTATCCGAAGATTCAAGAATACCAAATTTATTTTTAACAAGTTTGGAAGTATCCAAAGTATTTATTTTCATTGTTCCATCTTTAAATGTTTTTGGAATAAAGAAGTTCTTATTTTTATATTGCTTTACAACATTGGAAATAGCAACTTCGTTTTTTATTTCCATAAATATTAAGATGTTTTTGTAATAATCATTGTTTAAAATGCAGAATAAGTTATTAAGTATGGTTTGTGATTTATAATTTACAAAGTTGGGATGCAGACGATTTCTAATATTTAGATTGAAGTCTCTTATTTCGGTTTTAGCCATTTTTTTATCACCTCTTTACATATTATAGATTATTATAGCATATAAAATATTTTAATAACATACTCTTATTACAAAAAAATGAGAATAATTAAAGGGTAAATAAAAAATATATCAGGAGGATTTGATGAGTAAATTCAAAAAAATTATTTATATTTTACTTATTATGGTTATATATCTGATATTGATATTTATTCAAATAACACCTAAGATATCTTTTAAGGGACAGGTAATGGGGATTCCGGTTAAAGAGAGGGTTTATATCTATCCGGATAAAAATATCAGTATTTCCAAAATAGATGACAGATATACAGGGATAATAAGTCCCAGTGTAGTGGTGCTGTCACCGGGAACACACGAAATAAAGGCTGAATATAAAAGAGGCAGAGTAAAAGGGGAGTATTATTTCGAACCTTATAACTATCCTCCGGGAACAAAAGTAATAGTTACCGCCACAGAAAAAAGGGGTGTCAGAAATAATCTGGCATTTGATCTGAAGCTGGGTGAGGAGAAAGCTGATAATAGTCCTAATATACTTGAATATATATTTTATACTATTTCTACTTTAATTGCTTCGATTACAGTATTTGTACTGACGAAGGAATTAAAAATAGTAAGAAGGTATGAAAGAAGAGCCCGTATAAAAGAAGGTGCTTTTTTGAAAACCGCAGAGAATCTTTATCTGTACAAAATAAACGGAAAAAGAATAAATATCAAAAGTATGAGAATACCAGAGGGGAAATATTTCTTTGATATTATTTATAAAAAGAAAAATGAAAAGAGTTTTTTTGGCAGAATTACTTTTATACAATTTGATAATGTAGAAATAGAGATAATGGACAGAGATATTCTGGAAATAGGTTATCTTATAGAAAATAAAAAAATAAGGTTGGACTTTAATTTAAAACAGGAGAAGAAATGATATATTTAGATAATGCAGCGAGTACGAAAATAAGGGAAGAAGTATTGGAAACCGTAAAGGATATTTTATTAAATGAATATGCGAATCCTGATGCTGCACATGAATTCGGGCTGCAGGCAGCCAAAAGGATAAAAAGTTCGAGACAGGTAATAGGAGATGCTCTGAATGTCAGCGTAAAGGATGTTTATTTTACTTCCGGAGGCTCAGAAGGAAATAACATTATAATTCAGGGTATAATAAACGGCAATCCGAGACAGGGGAAACATTTGATTACCACCAAAATAGAGCATCCGTCTGTATATGAGATATTTAAGGAATATGAGAGAAACGGCTTTGAAGTGACTTATCTTAATGTGGATTCAGATGGAATGGTGAAGCTGGAAGAACTGGAGGACAGTGTACGTGATGACACTGTTTTGGTTTCTGTAATAGCTGTAAACAGTGAGACAGGTGTAATACAGGATTTGGAAAAAATAGGAAATATAGTAAAGCAGAAAAATAAAAATACATATTTTCATTCGGATTTTGTGCAGGGATTAGGACATATAAAAATAAATCCGGTAAAATGCCGGCTGGATGCAATGACTGTAAGCAGTCATAAAATATATGGTCCCAAAGGCACAGGAGTAATTTATCTTTCAGGTAATGTTAAAATAAAACCTCTTATTTTCGGGTCAAATCAGGAACAGGGAGTAGTACAGAAAACACTGAATTCATCAGGAATTGCAGGGTTTGGCAAAGCTGTGCAGATCGCTTATGATAACTTTTCAGAAGAAAATGAATGTATAAGAGAGGTAAGAGACTACCTTCAGGACAGAATTCAGAAGGAAATAAGCGATATAAGGGTAAATACCCTTGGGAAAGGTTCTGTTCCTCACATACTGAATGTTTCATTCAGGGGAATACAGGGAGAAGTTCTTGTACATTTTCTTGGAATGAGCAAAATATATGTTTCCACAGGTTCGGCATGTTCATCAAGAAAGGGGAACAGCAGAATACTGGAAAGTATGGGGCTGACACAGGAAGAAGTTGCCGGAGGTATAAGATTTAGTTTTTCTATATTTAATACCAAGGAAGAGATGGATGAAACTGTAAAGGCTTTGAAAGAAGCTGTAGAAAATATAAGAATGATGAAATAAAATATAGATAATAAGGGACAAATTGCCAAAGTTCCTTATTTTTTTAATTCTGTATTTTTATAAAGAAAAACTGCCTCAAAAATTACTTTGAGACAGCTTTTTTTTCTATACAGCTTTTTCTTATTACAAGTTCTGTGGGGAGAATCACTTTTTTACTGAGTTTTCTGCTGTCGCGGATTCGTTCCATAAGTAGATTTACTGTAGTTTCTCCCATAAAGTCAGTATATATTTTTACTGTAGTAAGGGGAGGACTCATATATTGAGCGATGGAGATATCATTAAACCCTACTATGGAGATGTCATCAGGTATTGAGAGTCTGTGTTCTTCCACAGCTTTATATGCTCCGATCGCTATAGAATCATTCGCCAGAAAAAAGGCGCTGGGATGGTTTGTTTCATCTAAAATTTCGTTCATATATCTATAACCGCAGTCAGATGTGAAGGCCCCTATCTTTACAAAATTTTCATTATAAAGTCCTTTTTCCTTCATATATTCAATATAATGAAACTGTCTGAAATCTATGGTGCGTTCGCCGTTTATAACATCAGAACCGCCTATAAAACCTATTTTTTTATGTCCTAAGTCTAAAAGATAATCTAAGACCTTTCTTACTGATTTTCTGATATCAAATATTACACAGTCTATATTTTCATCCTCAATGTAAATATCACTGAAAATAATATTCTGATTCATTTTTTTTACAGTATCTATTTCATTCTGGGAAAAAAGTCCTGTAAGTATAATTCCGTCAAGATCTTTCAGGCTGTCTGATATTGCTTCTTTTTCTAAAATTTCATATTTTACATTATTTTGTTTTAAAGATTTTTCTATAGCAAGTCTCGTAGAAAGATAATAAATATCATCCAGTTCTTCCTGCTCGGAATAGCCTTTGATAATACTCACTCTGTAGCTGTTCTTTTTAGTTTTGGGCTTTTTTTCTTTCAGGTATTCCAGCTTTTCAGCAATTTCAAATATTTTCTTTCTCGTTTTATCAGTAACTTTTAGGGTGTTGTCATAATTCAACACTCTGGATACTGTAGCTATAGAGACATGAGCTTTTTCAGCAATATCTTTTATGGTAGCCATATTTTTCTCCTTTTTCACCAGATATTATTTATACTTAATAGTATTATAATAGGTATATTTTGTCAAGATTTTCAGGTAATTGAAGCTAAAAAATAATTTTTTCTCCTGCTAAATCCAGATCATTTATTTCTTTATTATTATATAATGATAATTTTACAGACAATCTGAATTTTTCAAATCTGCATTTGTATTCCTCCAGTTGTGACTGCCCGCATGAATTAGATCCGAGACCATTTTGTTTATAATCAATGTTTAGTGTAATATAGTCTCTTTTTTTAAGATCAGGTGTATGTTTTGCAGTTTCAAGATCAATATCCTCAAAAAGTCTCGCACTAAAGTCGAATTTTTCCTCGGAAACTACCATAATGCCCATTCCTCTGTCATTAATGAGTCTTGTCCAGCTGCATCTGCTTCTGCTGCCGTTTTCCTGTGGTTTTACATAGTTTGTAAAAAGTCCGTCTACATTATTTTCATAAAACCCGAATAGTTGTGATTCTTTGGAATCAGGATAAGATTCTCCAGGTCCTTTTCCATACCATCGCACATTGTCACAAGCTTTATTTAATCTGAGCTTGACCCCTATACGAGGAATCATCTCAGGAGCCAGACTGACAATGCCGGAAGGAATCCCCTCGATATCGAATAATATTGTGCCGTCAGAGAAAACTTTATAAGTATATGTACTTTTATAGTACCATGCAGCATTAGGCGTACCATTCACTGTTTTTACAGATATTTCGATATAGTTATCCATAACTTTATACTGAAAACTTTCTGTATTTTCTGTCATAAGGTTCATAAAATATTTTTTATAATAGTCGTCCAGAAGATACATGTCGTTATCAATAGGAGCACGCCAGAAATTCAATTCCGGCCCGTTTTCCAGAATTTTGAGTCCGTCTTTTTCAGCGAAAATCAGTCTTCCTGTGATTTTATCAAAGGCACATTTGAAATCAAGACCGTAAATACTTAATTCGGATTGTGTTTCCGCTACTGAAAGCAAAGTATTGATTTTTTTATCATAGAATTTTGTTTTTTCGCTGAGCTGAAATTGTGCAGTTGCTAGTTCATGACCTTCATCAGTCCAGTTAGTACGTTTGTTTACTCTGTATGAAATGTTCAGAAAATAGTCATGTGTATTTTTATATTTCATATCTTTCAGAGCCTCTATGCAAACATCTTTTACATCTCTGGCATTTATATCAAGTTCCAGCCTGCCGCTTTTTATTACTTCGTTATCTTTATGTATGCTGTAAAACATAGTAAGAATATTCAGATTGATAAAGTCATAACGGCTTGTAAGCCTTAAAATTCCGTTGTTTAAATCTACAGCATCAGTCTTTACAGGCTCAATCACTTTTTTGTATTCAGAAAGGCTTGGAGAAGGTGTTCTATCAGGCATTAACAATCCGTCGATACAGAAATTACTGTTATTAGGATTATCCCCGAAGTCTCCTCCATATTTATAATAAGGATTTCCGTTTTCATCAGCTGCCTGAATACCGTGATCAAACCATTCCCACACAAAACCGCCCTGTAAGTGATCATATTCATAAAAAAGATCCTGATATTCCTTGAAATTTCCCGGTCCGTTACCCATAGCATGGGCATATTCACATAGAATATGAGGTTTTTTAGATGTCAGCGCTATATCTTTCATAAAAACTTTTTTTACTGAAGGTGTTTGAGTGTTCTTTTCAAGCCATGTGTACATAGTGGAAAAAACATCGGTAACCTCTGCTTCAAAGTCACCTTCATAATGGACAAGCCTTGTAGGATCAGTTTTTTTGGCATATTCAGCCATAGCTCTGAAGTTATCCCCGAAAGCTGACTCATTTCCCAAAGACCACATAATGATTGAAGGATAATTTTTATCTCTTGCTATCATTCTTTCGAGCCTGTTAATATAAGAGCTTTCCCATGCAGGGTCATTACTGATCCAGTCGTATTTTTCCGTAAGTTCAAAACCGTGACATTCAAGATCAGCCTCATCTATTACATAAAGACCATATTCGTCACATAAATCGTAAAAATATGAAGAATTAGGGTAGTGAGCTGTTCTGACTGCATTTATATTATTCTGTTTCATTAATATAACATCTTTTACCATTTCTTCCTTTGAAACCACACGTCCGTTAACGGGATTATAGTCATGTCTGTTAACGCCCTTGAGCTTTATAGCTACATTATTAACAGTAAAAGTATTGCCTTTTATCTCGATTTTTCTAAATCCTACATTTTGTCTGGTAACTGCGAGAATTTGCTCCCCTTTTTTTAATGAAATAACAAGGGTGTAAAGATTCGGAGCTTCCGCAGACCATTTTTCAGGGTTCACTATTTTTTCACTTATACTATTATAATTGCCCTCAATATTCTTCTCAATATCAAGTATTTCATTATTTTTACAGTCAACTAAGAGATATTTTACACTACAGCCCTGAACATTCCCTCTGAAATCTACAGAAACATTCAGTAAGGAATCAGTATAATCTTCATCAAAATCTGTGGTAATACAGATATCATCAATACTGTCAGAAGGCTCGGAATATATTTCCACATCTCTGAAAATTCCGCTCAGCCACCACATATCCTGATCTTCAAGATAAGTACCGTCTGACCACTGATAGACCCTGACAGTAAGTTCATTTTCACTGTTCTGAATGTAATCGGTAATGTCAAATTCTGCTTCATATCTGGCACCTTTGCTGTAACCCAGCTCTTCGCCGTTCAGGTAAACATGAAATGCAGAATCCACACCATGGAATTTTAGTATAATTCTTTTGTTTTTCCATGAATTGGGAATAGAGAATGTCCTTTTATATATACCTGTAGGATTCAACGAAGGTACATAAGGAGGATTAATAGGAAAATTGTACCATAAATCCGAATAGTGCATTTTTCCGTATCCCTGCATCTGCCAGTTTCCCGGTACTGTGATATTATCCCATTCCGATGTGTCAAAGCTTTTATCAAAAAAACCTTCGGGAGAATATTCCGGTGCATCCAAAAAGAGAAATTTCCATACTCCGTTCAGGCTTTTGGAATTTTGCATTTTTCTGTTATCAAGGGCGGAGCTGATATCTTCATAAAGCTTGAATTCAGCTCTTTGCTTTAGTCTGTTTATATTATTAATATTTATGTTTTCCCATATTTTCATTGTTTTGTCCTTTCTTGTTTACAGGGAGTAAGAATTGTTATTCAGTATTAAAAATACTGCTGATGTCCATGCAAATCCCTTGTCACGCAAACCTTTGCCGGTTTTGGCATCAAAATTCTCGGCCAGTCCGCCTGTATGTACTAAATTCAGATATTTAGCCGAAAGATTTTCTGCGAATTCTGTATCACCTGTATGATGCAGAGCATCTATCATAATCATCATAACGGGTGCCCAGACAGGCCCCCTCCAGTAACCGTCAGGATTATAAAAAGGACTTTTCAGGCTTTCTGTAGCCAGTCCGTAATCAGTAAGAAATCTTCCATCTTCTTTTAAAGCGGCAGTCATTTTATCTGAAATATTTGACGGAAGAAGTTTCCCCAGAATAAGGGGAATATATGAAATAAGCGAATCCCCGTTTGCTACAGGAATTTTTTTACTTCCTTCGGCTTTTTTGGAGATAAATTTTTCGCCTGTCCAGAATTCATTAATAAGAATATTCAGGAACTCATTGCTTTTATTATTCCAAAATTCTTTTTTATCATTAAGAGAAAGCTTTTCTGCAAGCTCTGAAAGATAATTCATCTGTGTTATCAAAAAGCTGATAAGATCAGGACTTTCAAGCGGACCTCCGTCATGAAAAACGGTGCTGTTATCCCAGCCTGAATCATTTCCGTGGTAGTATTTCGGAACAGGATCATTTTTATAAGTTCTGTATGTGAACCAAAAATCTGTCCATCTGGAAATCATATTATAGATCATTTCCAGTTTATCACTGAAAAACTCAGGGTTTTTATCATACATATATTTTATAGCCCATCCGTGTATCGGCGGCTTACAGCAGCTGAATGAAGCATATCTGTCATTTATATAATCTGGAAAAAGCCCGCTTTCATCCTGTACTGAATAAAATGACTCTAATTGAGCCCATGCCAGCTCAGGATGATTTTCTATAAGAGACATCGCCACAAAGCAGTTATCCCAGCTCCATATATTAGTCATCCAATTTTTGGACATATATACAGCATCATGTGTAAGGACACCTTCGCTGTATACAGTATTATTCCAAAGAACATAAGCTGCAAGGTCATTTTCTCTTTTATACTGAGCAGGAGCAGGAAAGCTTTTCAGCCATATGGAAAATTCATTTTTTATTTTTTCAAGACATAAGTCAAAGTCCTCATATTCTTCTTTTGGAAGATAAACACTTTTATAAAAATGAAGAACACATTCAAAGCTCTCACCGTATATTTCAGCCTGTACCTTTTCGCTTCTTTCTTCATTCCACGGGGCAGTGATAGCAGTTTCTCCGGTAAGCGGGATAAACATAGACTTTATATGCTTTGAATAACTGTTGAATTCCCAATTGTTGTTTTCATGTGAAATAATATGGTCGTAAGACTGGTTATTTAGTGTAAGTCTAAGGGAACATTTTTTTCCTCTTATTCTTATTTCGTTTTTTTCGGAAACAATCAGTTCGATTACTCCGTTTTTACCAGTAAGCTTAAGTCTTTCAGGCTCCATATCTATTTCATAATCCACAGGAATACCATCTACGAGCATTTCTGCCAGAAGAAAGTTTCCGAAGTCTTCGTCGCCGCCGCGTATATTTCTGATATAAAGTCCTTTTCCCAGTTCTTTTTCTTCTTTATAATAACTCACCGAAAGAAAAGAACCGTATCTGCTGAATGATATATCTTCTATATTTATTTTCATTTTTTTCCTTTCGATTTTCAGTCCGGCAGTCTTGTATTCATTTTACTGCCGGAACATAGTCTTTTATTATTTTTATTCAAAAATCTTATTAACCTTTTAACCCTGTGGAACTTACTCCTTCTACAATATGTTTCTGAGCTATAAAGAAAATCAGCACAGGAGGAATACATATAAGAGTAGTAATAGCCATAATAGCTGTGGTATCCACGCCAAACACCCCTTTGAACTGGGCAAGTCCCAGTGTAAGTGTATATTTGCTCTGGTCATTCAGGAATACAAGCGGCCCGAGATAGTCATTCCATGTATTCAGAATATTAAATATAGCGACCAGAATCAAAGCCGGTTTCATAAGCGGAAGATATATTCTCCAGTAAATCTGGAATGCGTTTGCCCCGTCTATTCTGGCTGCTTCATCAAGTTCTTTCGGAATTCCCAGCAAAAACTGCCTCAGCATAAAGATAAAGAATCCTGATCCGAAGAATGACGGTACGATAAGAGGTTTTAAGGTATTAATCCACCCGAATAAGTTAAACTCCATATAAAGGGGAATCATGGTAACGTCCCATGGGATCATCATTGTAGCAAGTACAATTATAAAAAGAAAATTTTTCCCTTTAAAATTAAATCTTGCAAAGCCGTAAGCAATCAGTGAAGATGAAAAAACCTGTGCCACAGTGGTCATACCCACTACAATAAGCGAATTTTTCAAAAACATGCCAAATGGCTGTAACTGCCACGCATTTCCAAAATTTTCAAATTTGAACTGTGAGGGTATCCATTTTGGCGGAAAAAGAAAAACTTCATTGCTGGGCTTTACAGATGTACTGAACATCCAGTAAAACGGTGCCAGAAATAACAGTGAACAAAAAATCAGCAATATATAAATAAGGAGATTTTTTAATAATTTATTTGTTTTCATATTTTTCATAAATTTCGGCCTTTCAATATTATTTATAGTTGTGTGAAACTATTCTGCCGAATATACAGGCAGTGTTTCATATCAGGCTTTCTGAACAGATTTTTTCAGAAACCCGAATTTTTTCTTTGTTTTTTTATTTTTGGATACCTCACCCTCGTAGTAAACCCACATTGATGAGGATTTGAAAACAAGCAGTGTCAGCAGAAGGATAATGATAAACATAAACCATGCATTAGCTGAAGAATATCCCATTTTAAAGTATTTGAAAGCATTATCATAAACATACATAGCGTAAAAATATGTGGCTCCCGCAGGACCTCCTCCTGTAAGCAGAAGGGCAAGTGTAAGCTGCTGGAACGCATTTATAATACTTGTAATAACATTAAATAATATAGTAGGGCTTAACATAGGCAGAGTAATCTTAAAAAACTTCTGAACCGGATTCGCTCCGTCCACCTCTGCTGCTTCGTATAACTCTTTGGGTATATTCTTAAGTCCTGTAAGGAATATAAGCATCATAGTTCCCTGTCCCCAAAGGCTTGCAAGTACCATTGATATGACAGCCCATTTGGAGTCCAGAAGCCAGTTAGGCCCCTGGATATGTATAAGTGAAAGGAAGTAGTTCAAAATTCCGTATTCCCCGCTGTAAACCCATGACCATATCATGGCAAGCGCAACACCTGATATTACAGAGGGAAGATAAAATATAGTCTTGAATATTCCACTGCCCTTTACATTCTGATTCAAAAGAACTGCGAGAATAAGTGCAGTAATAATATTCAGGGGAACAAACAAAAAGGAAAATTTGAATGTTATTCTCAGTGATGCCCAGAACTGCGGGTCTTTGGTAAGCATAGTCTGATAATTTTTTATACCTACGAATTCGGCATCTCCCACAATAGGCCAGTTAAAGAAGCTGATAACCAGTGAAAAAATCAACGGCCCGAGGGTAAAAAGCAAAAATCCTATAATCCATGGTGATATAAACAAATACGGAGTAAGGTTAAGTTTTTTTGTTTTTTTAGAAATTGCTATATTCATACAAAACTCCTTTTAATTTAGTAAATGTTCTGATTTATTAACCACATCAGCAAGACCTGTTTTGGCGTCTGTATTGCCTATAAGAATATTTTCAAGTGCCATGGCAAGGTTTCTCTGAACTTCTTTCCAGTTTTTGTTCAGTAAGAAAGCAGGAGTATTATCAGATGTTTCCAGCATTTTATAAAAAGGAGCCATCATTGGATCATCAAGAATTCCGAATTTTTCAACAAGGGATTTTCTTACAGGAAGATCAGCTACTCTTAGCTTTGCAGCTTCTTCACTGTTATAAAATTTTATGAATTCCCATGCGGCATCTTTATGTTTTGATCCTTTCCACATAGATACAGCAGACACACTCATAACACTTTTAGGCGGATTAGTACCTTTTCTTGGTAAAAGAGCAACACCAAAGTCTATATCTGCTGACTTAAATCCGTTCATAGGCCATATACCGCTTTCCCACATAGCTATTTTCTGAGCTTTGAAAATATCGTCGCCAGACTGCTGATCTTTACTTCCTACAAGCACTCCCGCTTTATTTTTAACAAGGTCTGCAAAAAGCTGTGCAGCAGCAGCACTTTCAGGAGAATCCATATATCCTTTAAGTGTTTTACCGTCAGGACTTATATATGAACTCCCGAAACTCCATAGAAACTGCTCAAAATCATAAGGATCCGGTTTAGCCAGAACACCAAAACCATATATTTTTTCATCAGGTTTGCTTAATTTCTGAGCTTTGTCTGCGAATTCTTCCCATGTCCATTCTTCTGTAGGGTAAGGAACATTTGCCGCATCAAAAAGTTTTTTATTGTAATAAATTACGTGTGTAGTAAATCCGGCAGGGATTCCGTATGTTTTTCCTTCAAGCTGTACATAGTTCATAAGTCCTTCATAAAAATCTTTCATATCAATTGAATTATCTTTTTCAATATATGTGTTTAGGTCTTCAAGTGATGAGCCGTAAGTAGGAAAGTCCCACATGTACATTACGTCAGGGGCATCTTTAGCACCAAAGGCAGCGACCAGTTTCTGGTCAAATCCGTCACCGTAAGCTTCTACCTGAACCTTTATTTTAGGATTTTTCTCCTCAAACTTTTTTGCTATTTCTTTTTGGATATTCAGTGCTTCACCAGTATCCCATGTAGCGAATCTAAGTGTTATGGTACCGTCAGCCGCTTCCTTTTTTTTATTCCCTCCGCCGCATGAAACAAGTAAAAGCAACAGCAGCAGGTTAACTATAAATATTTTTTTCATATTACATTCCTCCTAAATTTATATAAAAAATTCAATTTTGTTTCGGAAATTATTATTGCTGCAAATATAAGCAGACATCCGATAAGTAATTTTGAAGTAAACTGTTCATTTAAAATAAGTATTGAAAATAATGCGCCAAAAACTGTTTCTGTGGATAAAATTACCACTGTTTTAGTGGAGCTGGTATATTTCTGCGCGGCAGTCTGTATAGTGAAAGCCAGAAATGTACTGAATACACCAAGATATAAAGTGGCAAGCATACCTTGCGTACTTATTCCGAAGTTAACCTGTCCAGCGATTACCGCAGAAATTATTGAAAACAAACATGCAAAGACTATTTGTAAAAAAGCAAGAACTAAGGTGTCATGGATTTTGGCAAAATAATCAAGTGCAATAATATGAAGAGCAAAAAACAAAGCACAAAAGAGAGTATAGATATCTCCCTTATTCATGGAAAAGCTCCCCAGTTCGTTCATATCCACAGACAGAAGGCATATGCCCAAAAATGCCAGCAGTGTGGAAAACAGTGCAAATTTATCAGGCTTTTTCTTAAAGATAATCCAGCATAAATATGGTACGAAAATTACATTTGTTCCTGTAAGAAATGCATTCTTGGCAGATGTGGTATACTGGATTCCTATTGTTTGTGTGGCAAAAGCCGCGTATAAGAATATTCCCGTAACAATTCCGGCTGCTATTTCTTTTTTGGTGATTTTTGATTTATGGTAAATTATTAAGAATAATAATGCCATACCCGCAATGCCAAATCTGAGTGCCATCATCCAAAACGGTCGTACACCGCTTTCTACAGCTATTTTAGAAGCTGTGAAGCCTGTTCCCCAGATTACTGCAACAAGAAGCAGCATAAGATCGGCAAAATAATTTTTTTTTATGTTTTTACCCTCCTTTTAGTAAAATAATTTTTTCGATAATATCAATGAAAATAGTGTTATTTCAAATATTTCTATTAATATGATAACATCATTTTAGTAAAAGTCAATACAGTTTTACTAAAAAATATTTTTTAGATTGATGGAAGCACTTATTTTAAAGAATTTGAATAAGGTGAAAAAGTATAAAAACATGATGTAAATTTTTTTGACAGATGAATTTTAGCTTCGCTTGACATTTATTTAATTTCACGGTAAAATTAAAGTGGGTGACGAAAGATATTTTTTAAAAAATTATTGGTATAAATAAAGCATTTGAAACACAGTAAAAACAGGACATGAGGAAAAACAATCTTTGGGAATTTACATCTGTCAATTTAGAAATATTCTATATTCTTTTCTAAAAATCAATTTTACGGGAAACTAAAAAAATCATTTTATATTATAGAATCAGCTGTTCTGAAAGAGTGTAAGAACAGGTTTTATACCATATATTTTTTATCTTTTCAAAATTAGAACGAAAATTCGATCAATTCGATATAACCATCTGAAAATATCACGTCAATACCTGTCATTTTAAAATCCAACAAGGCAATTAATTTTTTAATTGATAAATAATAAAAGAGGGCGGTAACCGGGGAAGAGGTTATCTGGTATTTGTATAACTTAAAAATTATTATGTAAAAATGCAGTAAGGAAGGTGACATATGAAGAATGTGTTAGGACAGGTAGAAAAAAGGTTAAAATCATGCCTCAAGCATAACAAAAAGGTAAAATATTCAAAAGCGCTGGCTTTGACCTTTTTGTTAACTGGGGGATTTTTGAGTGCTGATCAGGCTGAATTACCTGAGGATGCGAATTTCGTGAAGGTAAGCGAAAATCTGAATAAGCGTATCAAAGAGCTGAGGCAGGAAAACAAAAAGAAACTGAAAGACAGCAGACTGGAACTGGAAAGGCTTGAAAAGGAAGGGGATCAGGTAATAAAATCTCCATGGGACAGCTATATATTTTCTTCATTTTTCAGCTTTAAGGACATGGATAAAAAGGATAAGGTCTGGAAATACGGAACAAGAACAGATACAGAACAGGACAGAATGAGGAATGTTCTTGGCGGATAGCAGGGAAATTACATAGGGAAAAGAGGTACTACAGGATGGATAACTGAGTCTCATACAAGTAAACACGGTTACAGCTGGTCGAATTTTTCCCAGAATGCGTGGGATGGGAATACGGCTATTTATGATAATACATATATGTTTTCCATAATGGCTACCGTAACTCCGAAACAGCAGCCGAACATACCGGTACCGAATGTGAATCTCCCGTCACTGGGAGGGATAAGTGCTCCGTCTTATAATCCTATAAGTATTAATGTAAATGAACCTACATTAATAGGGAGTATAAGTATAGACCAGGTAAATATAGGGTTTGTAGGAGTAAATCCGCCGCTTTTGGGAGCTATAGCAAATGTAACATCGCCTAAAAGTGTGACGGTAAGCGGTGTAGATCCTAATATAAATATAAATGTAACAGCACCGGGCGAAGTAAAAATGGATGTAATAGTGCCGCCGAAAATAGACGTAAATCCGCCTGTAATATCGGTAGACCCGCAGACACCGCCAAAGATAGAACCTCCGGTGATAGTGATACCGTCTCCGAAGACAGTACAGGCACCGAATTTCAGTAACTATATTGCTCCGGGGGGAAGCTGGATTACTGGTCACGGGGAAACTATAAGAGGGGTCAATACTTTTCAGAATGGAGTTTTAGTAGCTTATACAACAGCGGATTACACACTGGGGACTACTGCAAACCTTGCGAGCGGTCAACTGAGAAGACTTACTGACCCGGCTTTTCCATTGTTTTCGGAATTGAGTCTTTCCGGCGGAGGCGGCGGAAGAGGTACTATATATGCATACAGAACAGATGACGGCGTAACGGGGACAAGCGGCTATACTAATGTAAGAATCGGAGAGGCAGTAACAACATATGATCCAAAATACTGGAGTGCTGCACCTGGTTACGGTCAGGATATAGCAGGCAGCGCCAACAGAACGGGATATGCAGCAGGAGCAGTGGTAACAAACAGTATTAATCAGAAAAACAGATGGCTGATGACAGTGCATAAAAGAGCAGGAAATGCTTTGACTACAATAAGTAATATAGACTTTATACTCGGCGGCCCTGACGGAGCTCCGGGAACACCTGCACTTCCGGGAGAAGCTGCTAAAACAGCTGAAGCAGGAGTGCTTTTGATGAGAAATGACGGAGATGTGCAGTTTAATAATTCCAGCATAACTCTGCGTGGAAGAACTACAATTAATCAGAACATAGTGCATTACGGAAATCACTATCTTACTTCACTTGAGTTTAACAATGTTACAATAAATATAGTAGGAAATGAAAATACTCTGTTTACAAATGTGCCGGTTTCAGATATAGGATATTGGTCAACACCTGAATTAAATTCACAGCAGCCGAACTGGGGACTTCCTGAAAAGGATAACGGAATCGGAGCAAAGGGAATTTTTGGTAAAACTGATCTGGATATAGATACAAAAGTAAATACGGTATTTTTCGTTCAGGCTGCAGCTTCAAGAAGATGGAACGGATATAATGCAGTGACTAATCCCGGAGGACTTTATGTTTATACGCCGTTAATGGGAAGAATCAGATATTATAACAGAGACGGTTCAGGGAATAAGGGGACTTTTAATTTTAACGGTTCAGGAAATGTCGGGGCATGGATAAATAAATATACTCCTGACAGGGCAGCTTACGGCTATGCTGGTGTAGGAGCATCAGAAACACCTGAAATAGATCTCGGAACTGTAAATATGAGAGGGGACGGTAACGTAGGTGTATATTTTACACAGCATAATTCGAGACCGGACTATAACGGGATATATCAGGGGAAACTTCCGCTGGATTTTAGAATAGGGGAAACTCTTGGAAAAGGCGGTACAACAACACAAAGTGATATAGGTAATACTGACGGAGATAAAAATAGTACCACAGGAAACGTAGCTTTATACGTTACTTCAGGACAAAGAACTGATTTAACTGTGGCAAACGGGTATTTTCCCGCTACGGTAAATCTTATTACACATGCTTCCACAAATACACAGGGCGGAGGTATAACAGCAGGAACACAGCTGGGATATACCGACTTGAATACAGTGGCACACAGAATAAAAGATCTGACGATTTCAGATTATTCTGTAATATTTGGTAAATATTCAAAAGACAACATAGCAGTAGTATCAAGAAACGGAAGTGTGGTCAGAATAAATCCGGCCGGGAATATTACAGATGGTGTGGCGGCAGGAACACCTGATGCAGACAGGGCAACAGGAAGTATAATAGCTTATGCTGAAGGTGTCTGGTATAATCCAAGACCTGCTGTAATAAATCCTAATAACGGAGCAGTAGGATCGGGTCTGGTAGTAACAGACGGTACTCCGGGACAAAAATATGTGGCGAATTACGGTTCGGAGATTCATTTGCAAAAACCTGTTGTAATGGGAAGTAAAAGTGCGATTCCTTTATATGCAAAAGACGGGGCAAAAATAACAACACAGTCAATAACATTATACGGGCCTGATTCTATAGGGTCTTATGCTGACGGAAGAAGATTCTGGAATCCGACGGTACTTCAGACAAGCGGGGCAGGTACAGGAGGAAAGCCCCAGACAAATGTAACAGTAACCGGAGATATAACAGCTGTAAACGGGAATAATAACAAAGGTGTAATTTCACTTAGTGCGAATAAATCCGGGGCTACGGAAATAGTTATAAGTACAGGAGACGGAAGCAGCGTAACAGTGAACGGGAAAATAAATATAAACGGACTTGGTGCTTATGCAGACGGAGCAGCATCAAAAATAGCAATTACCGGAGCTGGAAGTACGATTACTTCAAGTTCTGACGGGGCTTTGGTTGCTAAAAACGGAGGAAAGATAAACTTTGCAGGGGGAACAATAAACCATAATCATGATGATTCGCTGGCATTCTTTGCAGGGGAAATAGGGACTAATCCTACGCTTTCACCGCTTTCCAATATTAATTTTACAGGGACTACAACGATAAACTATACAAAAGGTGTAGTTTTCTACGGAAAGCCTTCGGATTATTCCAATGCTGCGAGTACAACTGCAAGATACGGCGGAATGTCAAATGTTAAGATAAATATAATGGGGCATGGGGTAAATCTCGGGGTCTTTGAATATAATGCAGGTGAAGCGATAACTACATGGAACGGAGATAATACATCTCTCATGGCTTCGCTTCAGGCAAGGGTCGGAGGAGCGACTATAACAAACGGCGGAGGTTATTGGGTAAAATCATCACTTGACGGCGGAAATTTTATCATAAATTCAGATGTTAACAGAGACAGTGTTTCTTCGGGATCAGTTTCGGGAGACCAGTTTAATGACATAACGATGGAAAGAGTGGCATTTACTCTTAATGCGGGAAAAACTATAAGTTCTAATGCAGGAAAGGGAATGCTGATTACTTCAAATGCCAAAGCTGCAAGTAATAACGAAACCGGATATACAATAGCCGGAACTATTGATGTAAAAGGGACGAACGGGCTGGGGACGTTCGTAAACTACGGACATACAGTGTTAAACAGCGGAGGAAAAATTCTCACTGAAAATGGAGTGGGAGTATACGGGGTGAACGGAAGCAGAACAGAAAATAAAGCAGGCGGGCTGATATCTGTAGGAACAGCTTTGACTCAGGAAAATATCGGTATAATAGGACTTTCTGAAAAGAAAAAAATAGGAGCTGAGCCGGATGATACTTTCGGGTTTAAAGTAAATGGTGCGTTAACAGCAGTAAATATAACGAACTCAGGAGATCTTGAAGTGACAGGAAATAAGAGTATGGGTATTTATGCTGATAATAATGTGGCATCGCCGAATAAAGCAAAAGTATTAGTGACAAACGAGGGAAAAATAGAAGTTACAGGAGATGAAACAACAGGAATATATGTAAATACAGGAACAATAACTTTGAAAGACACTAATAACATAATAGTAGGAAAAGACGGAAAAGGAGTTTACGGGAAGAATTCCGATCTTGCTGTGGGAAATACTTCAATAACTGTAGGAGATAACGGAGTAGGACTTTTATTTGAAGGGAATACTGTGATTAATCCATATGGAGGTGCAGGAAAAACTCTGGAGATAAAACTTTCCAATCCTTCTGTACAAAAAGGAACAGCAGTATATTTCACAGGTTTAAATGGTGAGACACTTACTAATAATATAAATATAAAAGTAGGAACAGACGGTTTTGGTGCAGATGACGGAAGTTCAGTAACAGGAATTTACGGTACAGGAAAAAAAGTGGGTGCAGTCCAGCATATGCCGGCAGTTATAAATAATGGGAATATACTCGTAGGTGAAGGAGATAAGGGGATATACGGAGAATACCTGAATATAACCAATACAGGAGAAATAGCTCTTCAGAATAAATCTGTGGGAATATACACAAAAAATTCCAATGTTACCACTGCTTCAGATAAAATAAAAGTTGACGGTGATGAAACAATAGGGGCTTATGTGAGATGGAGCGGTACGCTGAACTTTGGGACAGCCTCTTCACAGGTACTGGCAGTTAACGGTAAAAAATCAATAGGTGTGTATGTGGGAGGATATACAAGAAATATTATCAGCGGCGTACCAGAAGATCCTTATGATCCGGGAAGTCCTACAACAAAGGCTCCGGGAGCAAGAGGGATAAATAATGCTGTAATTACACTGGGAAATACTGTAAAAACAGCTTCTGTAAATCCTTATGAAGATCTGAAAATAGGGATGTATCTAAACGGCGGAGAAGAAATAAACAGTGTACAGAATAACTTGAATAATACAAATGCTGTCATAAACGTAGGAGCTAATAATATAGGTGTTTATGGTGTGCGTTCTGAATTTACAAATGCAGGAACTATAAATAATAAAGATACAGGAACAGGAAATCAAAATATAGGTATCTACTTTACTGATGCAGCATCTGGTGTTCCGGCTCTTACAGGCGGGGATAAATTCAAGATCACTAATACAGGTACCATAAATGTGGAAGGTGAAAATAATCTTGGTATTTTTGCTACTATTAATGAAATTTCCGGTAGAACAGACTCAAGCGGAGTAATAAATCTTGATGCAGGCGGAATAATAAATGTAAAACCTGTTACTAAAGGAGCCACTCCGGTAAATACACCTATAGGTGTGTATGCTAAGGGAAGCGGAATCAAAATAAGTACAACTACAGCAGCTGGGAATACATTTAATGTGGATGAAGACGGAATAGGAATTTATTCTGACGGAACAAATGAACTCACAGGATATAAAGGTACATATAATTTAAGATCAAGTATGGCAGGAACGCAGGCTGTAAAATCTATAGGAATATTCCTGAAAGACGGCTCTGTGGCAAAAAGCGGAGATATAACATTAAATAGTGTAACGGGAAATGATTCATCCGGAAATGCCATCAGACCAATAGGAGTTTACTATTCAAAACCGACAACAGTGGGTACTCTCGGTACACTTGGACACGGTCTGAATATCACAGATACCGGTACAGGAGCAGGGAAATCAGTAATAGGATTATTTATAACAGGTATAAATAATACAGATTCTGTAAAAAGTACAGGAAATATAACTCTGGGAAGCGATGAAAGTCTGGGGGCATATGTAATAGATTCAGTATTGTCAAGTACGGGGACTATTACTGCTAACGGAAAAAGTTCTTACGGGGTTTATCTCACTAATTCTACAGCATTTGCTACACAGGACAGTATATTTACAAATGAATATGATCCTTTGAAAAAAGGTGAAATATATGCAAAAGCCGACAGTTCCATAGGACTTTTGATAAAAGGCGATACAGCTGTGACAAATGTTCCTTTGGGAGTAAACAAAGGTACAGTGGAATCAGGAGTTAGTCTGGTATCAGGGATAGATGCAGTCGGTGTATATGTAGAAAACGGGAAATTTATAAATGATAAAACAGCAGCATATACAGGACTTATAAAATCTAATCTTGCATCAACAGAACCTATACCCGGGGTAATTATAGCGGGAAGTATAGCTGTGTCTTCAAAAGACGGGGAAGTTCTGAATAAAGGAGATATAACTTCTGAATATGTGGGGATTTATTCTGAAGACAGTAAGATAGAACATCAGGGTAATATAAATATTTTAAGCGGAACAGGAATAATAGGGAAAAGAACAACTGCACCCGGTGCAGATTCCACTATAATACTGGATACAGATACAGTAACAGGAAGTTCATCAAAGATAACAGGAACTGCAAATGGTCTTACAGGTGTGCTTGCACTGGACGGAACAAAAGTTACACTTAAAGATTCTGATATTTCATTAACAGGAAATAAAGCATTCGGGCTGCTGCTCACAAGTATAGTGCCAAGCGCATCCAATAAATCATCCGCAGAACTTCTGAAAGGTGATATAACAGTGGGGAACGGCGGAATAGCTGTTTATTCTGTTAATGGAAATCTGGATATAAAAAATTATGATGCGAATTCAAAATTTGTATTGGGTAATGAAGGAATTGGAATATATGCCGATACAGATACGGCAATAGATACAGGTTCTGGAGTAAAAGTACTGAACATGGACTATACTTCTGCTACAGACAAAGGAGTAGGGGTATATTATGAAGAAAGTACAGGACTTGGAAACAGAGTAAATAATATCACTGTAAAAAATATAAATACAGGACAAAAAGAAAATTTTGTAAATATTTTGAGCAATAATACCAATCTTATAAATAATGCCGATCAGGTAGTAGGTAAGAGCGGGATAGGAATTTACGGTTCTGGAAGAGGAAGTATAATAAATAACGGTACGATTTTTCTGAACGGTGAAACTGCTGTGGGACTTTACGCCAAAGGAGCAGGGCCTGCTGATATTGTGACGATAAGCAAACTAGGGTCTATAGAGGAAGAAACAGGAAGTCTTGTTGATTATAAGGAAAGAATCGGGGCATATATAGACACTAACGCAAATATAACAGGTACAGATAATTATACATTTAATGTAGACGGCGGAATAGGAATGTATCTGAAAAGCTACATAGATTATGCGGGAACTATGACTGTGGGAGGAACTACATTTAATGACGGATTAAATGATCACAGAACAATAGGGATATATGTGGACAGCTCTGTAAACAGCTTAGCTAAAGACCTGAATACAAATATAAAAATTACTGGTGAAGAAGGAGTAGGGATTTATCTTGCTAAAACGGGAATTACAGGTGCAGCAGTAAAATATACAGGGACTATGGATCTTCTTGCAGTGAACCCAAGCGGAAAATACGGAATAGGAATTTACCTGAGTGAATACAGCAATCTTGATTTTACTGGAACTATAAATATAGGGGGAGCAACAGGAGTAAATAACATAGGATTCTATATTGAAAATAATGCCACATCAAGTCTTACTGCAGGAACGATAAATACCAATAACAGCGGAATACTTGCATATATTAAGGAAGGTACTTTTAATACTTCGGGAAGCCTTGTAATAAACGGTCTGACTAATATAATTGTAGAAGGAGCAACAGGAAGTGTCACTAATGGAGTTAATGTAGAAGTAGGTACTACGGGACTTCAGGGAATAAACGGAGCCACAGTGGTAAATCTTTCCACAGGCAAGCTGTGGTCTGTAATAGATCAGGCTTTGGCGCTTTCAGGGTCAGACGGTGTAAAGATAACAAATGAAGGAATAATAGGACTAACAGGTGAAAATTCAGTGGGAATATTTACAAAAGATTCCACAGCAACACTGAAAAACGGAAGTTCTATAGAAGTAGGGAAAAACGGAGTAGGTGTGTATGCCCTTCTGGATAATAATGCACCGGATTCTGTGGTGAAAATAGATACAGGATCTTCATTGATAAAAATAGGTGAAGGAGCAACAGGAATTGCCTTTGATAAGAAAATAGGCTCTACAGGGGACTTGCGGCTTGACTTCACAGGAACTGTGGATATACAGGGAACCGGCGGAGAAAATAAAGGTATATATATGAAAGACACAATTGTATCCGGAACAGTGGCAGGAAATATAATTCTTAGTGATAATTCAACGGGAATTTATACTGATAACAGCAATTTTACCACAAATGCTTATATAAAAGTAGGAGCAAGCACAGGTTTGGGAACAGCAGTGGGAATATTTGCCGATAACGGGGCAATTGTGACTAATACAGGTACAGTAGAAACAGGCGACAGCGGTATAGCTCACTTTGCAGGAAACGGCGGAGTGATAAATACTAACGGTCTGAATATACTGGCGGATAAGTCGACTATAGCAATGGCAGGTGTCGGAGGAACTATTAATTATAATAATGCAGGAGATGTATTCGTAGGAAATGACGAAAGAAAAGGATTCGCAGCTGACGGAGGAATAGTTAATCTTACAGGCGGGAAAATCGTAAATGTAGGTAATAATAACAGTGTAGGAATTATCATAGGTTCTTCAGGAAGCGTAAATAATATAAACAGTATAAATGTAGGAAATGCTTCTACAGGAGTGTACGTAAAAGATAACTCAAACTATAATATATATTATAATATATTCCTAAATGACCACAGTGCCGGAGGAATTTCCGGTGAAGGCGGAATAATTACCCTGAATAGCGGAATTTCCATAATATCAGCACCAGGTGTAAATGAAACTATAGGTATGATAAATAAAGGAGCCGGAGGAACAGCAGATAACAGAGGGGTAATAGACTTCACAGGAGGAACAGGAAATATAGGAATGTACGGAAGCAGTACCGATAACATACAGAATAATAATCAGATATTAATAGGTGACTCCGCAAGTACAAGTACAGCAGTGGGTATGTACGGGGAAACAGCAAATAATATACTGAATTATGCGAATATAAACATAGGAAAAGCTGCAATAGGAATGTACGGAAAAAATGTTACAGACGGAATTTCCGGTGTGGACAACTATGCAAATATAACAAGTACAGCTACAAATGCAATAGGAATGTACGGTGAAAGTTCCAGAGTAAAAAATGCGGGAACTGTAACAATGTCACTTGCAGGTGTGGGGATATACGGAAGAGATAGTATAATAGAGAATGCCGGTACTATAATAACAGGAGATACAATAAAAACCGGGTTAACAGAAGAAACAGCAGTGGGAATATATGCAACAGGTACCAGTGATATAAGAAATACAAGCAGCATTAATACAGGATGGTCATCTGTGGGTATTTTCGGGGAAAACGGAACTATTACCAATGATGGTACTATAACTGCCGGGGAAAGCTCTATATACATGTTTACATATGGTGCCGGAGGAAATATAATAAATAATTCCACTCTGAATCTTACAGACAAAAGTATAGGTATATATGCTACAGCAGGAAGCGCTGTAAACAGCAGTACAGGTATAATAAATGTAGGGAAATCAGATGTTATGAGTGATCCGAGAGAATTCGCGGTGGGAATGGCAACAGAAACAGGTACTGTGATCAACAGAGGAACTATAAATGTAGGCAATGAATATGGTGTAGGAATGTTCGCCGGTAAAAAAGGCGCTAATACAGGAAAAGTCTATAATGAAGGAACGATAAACGTAACCGGTAAAAATGCTTATGGTATACAGATAAATGAAGAAGCCGAAGCATATAACATAGGAACGATAAATGTAAGCGGAGCCGGAGCATATGGAATAGCTGCTTCAAAGAGATCAAGCGTGTATAATTCAGGAATTATGAAAATACAGGGTACTTCTATGGGAGTTTATCTTGAGGATAGTTCATACTTTGAAAACAGCGGTACAATGATAATGGATACTACAGGGCAGGGAGTATATTTGGGAACTGGGTCTCAGTTCGTAAATACACTTACAGGAACACTTATTATAAACGGAATAGGAGCAACAGAAGATCAGGTTAAGAAAATAGGGGCAACAGATTTTACTAATATAGGAAACATAGTATTCGAAGGGCCTAATGTACAGATACACGGCGTACCTATAACAAATATAGGGAATATAGTTATTAACGGGCCTTTGAATATACCGGCAGGAACAAATGTAATTCTGAACACTGTAGACACAGATGACGGAATGGGTTCATGGAAAATTCTTGACGGAATTACAGGAACAGGTAACATTATATTAAGTCCGGGAGCAACACAGGGTAATTCAAAACTTGTCCATAATGTTCAGATAATGGACTTCGGGACTACAGCAGGAGATCTGTCAATAGTGTCGCAATCAGTAACATGGCTTGCAGATAAATGGTATGATGAAGATAACACACGTCATGTATTAAGACTGACAAAGATACCTTATGTAGAACTTCTGTCAAATACCGGAGCAATGGAATTCGGAAGAGGGCTTGACTATATTTATGAAAGACAGATAGGGAAAGAACTTCAGATGTTTGACGGCATTGATACTATAATGAACAAAGATGAGCTGGCAGAAACATTTGATATGCAGCTGAGAGGTAATGTATATGCCAATATCCAGCAGAGAATGATGGATGTGGACGGAGTATTTGATACTGCGTACAAACAGCTTAAGAGCGAGGAAAATACAACTAAGGATATAACAAAAGTGTCTGCTATATATTCAGGAGGAAATATATCGGATAAAAATCCGGGAGTGGAAGAATATGATTATCAGTCACTTGGAATAATGTATCTGAAAGAAAAAGAAACATTGAAATATGGTACAAACTTTAATTACTCGCTGGGAATACTGCAGAGTAAATTTGACTTTGATCAGGATTCAAAAGAAGATGTAACAAGCCTGAAAGCAGGTATAGGATATGAGCAGTATCTCGCACAGAACAGCAGATTTAAGTTTATGACAAGAGGAGAACTTGGTGTAAACTATCATGATATGGAAAGAAAAATTCACCTGAATACGGGAACATATAAGAATACCGGGGATTATTTTTCAGGAACTGCACAGATAAAGAACAGAATTAACTATGAACTGCCTATAATATCAAAAACATTTAAAGTAGATATTTTTGGAAGTCTGAATATGGGTTACGGAGTATATGAAGGATTCAAAGAAGACGGAGACGGAATATATCTTGATGTAAAATCGGAAGATTATTTCTCATTAAGACCTGGTGTGGGAGTGGAAGGAGAACTGGCATACACAACAGTAAAGGGAAATAAATTCATGGTAACCGCAGGGGCTGCATATGAATATGAGACACAGGATATATATGATGACGGAAACCGTGTAAAAATAGCTGATACTCCGGCAGGATATTACAGACTAGAAAAACCGGAAAAAATTGATAATATAGTAAAAGCTAATCTGGGACTGGGATTTGAGACTACATACGGGTTCAAAACAGGAGTAAGAGTGGAAAGAGAAGAAGGAAGCGTAGACGGAACAAAATATCAGATAGATTTCTCATGGAAATTCTAGTCTGGATAAAATAAATGCATCTGATTTATTTATTCAGAATATCAGGTTATTAATAATAAAGAAATGTTTTCATTAGTTATATAAACGGACTTTATCCGGAATGTTTCTGCTTTCGGAAAAAAGCCGACAGGAGGAAAAATGAGAAAATTATTGATATGTTTAATGATAGGTCTAAGTACATGGGGTTATGCTTATACACGAACATCAACAATAACAAAAGAAGCCGAAAAAATGGAAAAAGCTGAGGAACAGAGAAAAGACAGGCTCAGCAGAAGAAAGGAAAAGCTGGAAGCAGAACTTGCAGAATTGCAGGGGAATTATAACAGCAGAACAGAGATAACAGAAAAACTTAAAATGGATTCGGAAGTAAGATGGTACAGGGATGAATATAAGGAAATACTGAAAAAATATGAATCAGTTCAGACTGATCTTGAAAAAGAAATAGAAAAAAAAGAGAGAGAACTGGCAATAGTTAACAGAGGTCTTGGAATAACAGCAGAAACTGTGGATGAGTAAAATATAGTTTTTAAAAAGTAAAAACAGATAATGATAATTTTGCGGTATTGTATCTTTTTTGGATCTGTTTTGCAGAAGATGCGGAAATATAATTTAATCAGGTTACAAATAGATTGAATTACACTTCTTTACTTAAAATAGTTATTTACCGGATTCCCCAAAACCCGAAAAATATATTTTCAAGTTTTTTAAATATAAATGCCCTTGTTCGAATGTAAGCAGCATATGCTTTCAGATAGCAGTAACAGATATTATAAACATCCGTTTTTAAAAAAATCCGTCAGCCTTGTTGCAGAACAGATCTGAAAAGATATAATAACTGCGAAATGTGTAATATCTTTATCTTGAGAAATATGAATAAAGTTCCGTTTTATATGGAGAAAAGAGGAAAAATTATGAAAAAAATAATAATGTTATCAGTATTGCTGATATTTTCCGCAGGACAGACTTCACTGTCAGCTCCGAAAATAAGAAAAGCAAAGAAAACCGAGAGTCAGAAAATGCAGGCTGAAATAGACAGAATAGAGAAAAGAGTAAATGAAATAAATAAAAATATAGAAGATTATAAAACATCTGAAATAAAGCTGGACGAGCTGGAAGAAAAATATTCACAGACAATGAAGGATTTGAGATTAGAATAAAGGAGAAATTATGAAAAAAATTTTTTTATCAGGAATGGTTCTGTTTATGATGACAGCCTGTACTTCCGGGGAGACTAAGAGAACAATAGAAGATACCAAAGAACGTGTGAATAACACAGAACAGTATTTGTGGGAAAATCAGGTAAAGGAATAACAGAAGCGAGAGGAGAAAAATAATATGAAAAAGAAAATTTTTATATACGGTCTTCTGGGATTCTTACTGGGAATTGCAGGATTTGCCGCAGAAGAGGAAGCCTACGGCATAGAAGAAGTACAGATTCTGGAAGAAGAGAAAATCTCTTTGACAAAAGTGGAAAAAGCAGAACAGGAGCTTGCCCATATGCAGGAAAAAGTTGATTTTTATAAAAGAGTAGTGAGAAGTGTGGAAAGAGAAGAAGCAGAACTCAAAGAACTAAACAAAATAAAAATGAGAGATATAAAGAAAACAATAAAATAGTAATCTCAAAAAGAGGAGAAAATATGAAAAAAATTATATTATTGTCTGCATTCTTACTTATGGTATCCTGCTCTACGAATAAGGCTCTGGTAGAATACAACAGACAGAGAATGGATAAAAATGAGGAATATCTGAATAGTGTAGAGGGAAAAACAGTGCCTAAGGGGGAAATAAACGGAACAACAAGAAGAGTCCCTCTGGAAAAGGAGGCGGACAGATGAAAAGATTAATACCGGTATTGTTATTAACAGTTCTTTCTGTTCAGGCAGCAGCGAGACCTTTTACCACAAAGCAGATGAGAAATGATACTATAAGAATAAATGCAATGGAAGTGGAGCTGATAGAGGAAAAAGCAGAACCTGCCATGGAAAAGAAAGAAGTAAAAGAAGAAAAGAAAGTAATAAGACTGGGTGAAGATAAGCTGTTTTTTGATTTTGATGACAGCAGGGTAAAACCAGAGTATTACGGAGAATTAAGAGAAGCAGTAAAGGTGATAAAAAGCAGCAGTATGAGAGTAAGTATAACAGGACATACCGATTCTAAAGGAAGTGCAGAGTATAATGAAAAACTTTCGTTAAGAAGAGCAGAAGCAGTAAAGATAAAACTTTTAGAATTTGGATTAAATGAGAATGATATAGCCGGAGTAAGAGGATTAGGAGAAAGTGATCCAATAGCTCCAAATACAAGACCTGATGGTAAGGATAATCCGGAAGGAAGAGCGATGAACAGAAGAATAGAACTGGAACTCGTAAAGTAAAAATAAAAAATCCCTGAAAAAATTATTTTTGAGGGATTTTTTATTTTAAAGACTTAATTATGAAAATCCAAAAAATGTAAAAATTACAATATTGCAAAAAAAATGTTTTTATAATATAAAAAATATATTCTTGGTAATGCTACATTTTTCAGTAAATATAAACATGTAAAGAATTTTATTATTGACAAATTCTGAAAAATAAGTATAATTTAATAAATTGTCTAAAAATTTTAGGTTTGATAATTAATTTATATAAAATTTATGGAAGAAACCCCGAGAAATTGTAAAAAAGGGTTGTCAGTGGATTCTATGATACAAAAATGAAAATTAAATTTTTTTCTATTCTAATAAATTGAATGCTTAATCAAAAAATGGAAATTATAAAATAGAAGTTAGATATTGTGATTATTTAATTATAATAAAAAAAAATTACAAATATTAAAGTATCAAAACTATTAGAGCGAATGATCTATTCAGTAAATGGGATTTTATAAAATTGTATTTGCAGATATTTACAGTAAAAATTCAGTTTCTTCTTATCATATAAAAATCTTTCAATAAAAAACAGGCAGTTTCACTTAAAAAAATAAATTCTGAAATGTTATTTTTGTAAATTATAAAAATAGATTTCGTTGATTTTTTGTATAAGCATATATAGTCTCTTACAGTGTTTATATGGTTTTTTTATGTGCTTTGAAAGGAGGAGACATAATCATGAAAAATAATTTTTTAAAGGTGGGAGCTTTTATTTTGGTTTTGGCACCTGCGGTAAGTATGGGGACACAAGATAGTTTTAATAAGATAGATGAATTTTTATTATGGGGATCATACTATAAATTTAAGAAAAATACAAAGTCAACATATACCTCTAACTCTAAAGAATCAGATGGTTCCGGAGAAGAGGAAGAAAAACCGGTATTACCTATTCCGGATCCTATAGCTGTAGTCAAAGAAGACAATGTGATTAAAGCATGGAAAGAAAATGCGGGCGACAGACTTTATTACACAGTTTCAAATGATATATTTTCCACTGATAAAGCAGCTTTATGGCTGACTGATCTGAATACGGAAGTAGTGAATGATAAAATACTGGATTCCACTTTTACAGGAACAGGAGCTGAGAATTTTTCAGTAGAAGCCGAGGAAAATGCAGTTTTTATCAATAACGGAACTGTAGCCGGAACTCACGGGGGAATCAGAGGAAAGAGCGGCGCAGAGATACAAAATAACAATATAATAGAGAACGCCGGGGATTACGGCATATATCTGGAAAACGGCAATGCGCACAATAGCGGCACAGGAATAATTTCCAGTACAGGAGATTATGGTATTTTTGCAGCAACTGAAAATAGTACAGCTGCTAACAGCGGAGTTATTGAAAATACCGGTAATTACGGAATGGCAGCGAACGGCGGAGAAATAACAAATAATGCCGGCGGAGTGATAAAAAACGGAATGGATTTCGGGATGTATTCTGCAGGTAACAGCAGTTCGGCTTTGAATAAGGGAGTAATAGAAAATATCGGGAATTATGGTATGCTTTCTGAATCGGGTGCAAAATCAGTTAATGAAGGAACAGTGAAGAATTCAGGTAACATAGGAATGGGCGGTTCCGGATTAAACAGTACAGTTATAAACGACGGAATAGTAGAAAACACAGGAGATACCGGAATAAATCTTACAGGCGGTGCAAAAGGAACTAATAACGGAACAGTAAGAAATACAGGAGATTACGGTGCGAAAGTTCTGGATAATTCATATTTTGAAAATAACAGCAGTATGGAAAATACTGGGATGTACGGAATATATGCTGATTCAGACTCTGAAATTCTTAATAATACAGCAGGAATAGTACAGAATAACGGAGATTACGGAATAGCAGTCTTAAATACGGCAGGAACATCTTCAAAGGCTTCGAATAAAGGAACAGTCAAGAATGCCGGAGATTATGGAATGTATGCAGAATGGAACAATGCTGTAATAGAAAACGGCGGAACAATAGAAAATACGGGAACATATGGAATGTATGCAGTTTCCGGTGCAAAAGCACAAAATACCGCAGGCGGAATCGTGAAAAATTCTGGAGATACAGGAATGGCAGCTGACGGTCTCGGAAGTATAGCTATAAATAACGGGTCAGTGGAAAATACAGGAAATAACGGTTTCTATATTTCTAATTATGCAGAAGGTACAAACAGCGGTATAATTAGGAATACAGGAGATTACGGGATACGTACAATAAATTATTCATATGCAGTGAACAGCGGTACAATAGCAAATACTGGAACAAACGGAATGTTTGTCACAGGAAATTCCGAAGCTTTGAATGATACTTCAGGAATAATAGAGAATCAAGGGAACTACGGAATTGCTGTAGCTTCTGGTTCAAAGGCCGAAAATAAAGGGATTGTAAAAAATGACGGTATGAGTGGAATCTATGTGATTAACGGCGGATTGGGGATAAACAGCGGAACAATAGAAAATACAAGTACATATGGTATTTATACTACAGCAGTAAATTCTAAAGGAATAAATTACGGAACAATAAAAAATGACGGAACACATGGTATGTATGCTACCACTAATTCCGAAGTTCTGAATGATTCTACAGGGATAATAGAAAATACAGGGAATTATGGTATTGTGGCAGGATCTAATTCATTAGGTACAAATAACGGTATTATAAAAAATCAGGGAACAAACGGAATGTATACTACAAATGCCGGGACGATAATCAATAACGGAAGAATAGAAAATACAGGGACTTATGGTATGCAGGCAACAGGAGCAGGTTCACAGGCTGTTAACGGATTATCAGGAGTGATAGCAAATAACGGGAATTCCGGACTTTACGGGATTAATGGTGCACATGTGGTAAATAAAGGAACAATAAAAAATACAGGTGATTATGGAATGCATCTGAATAATGCTACTGGTATAAACGAGGGAACTATTTATCTGACAGGGGATAATAAGATCGGAGTACATATAAATAATAATGCGGTCTTTATAAATAACGGTATTATCAGAGTAGACGGGAATAATGTCACAGGAATAAAAGCTATGGGGAACAGTGTGGTACAAATAGCTCAGAATTCTCAGATAATTTTGAACGGCAATGCAGCTGTAACACAGGGAAATACTGATTACAGCGATAAGCAGAGTACCGGTGCCGCAAACAGCAACTCAGCAGGAAAAGCATATAACATAGATTCTACATCTACACTTGTAAATGCCGGAACTATATCAGCATACGGAACATTTACAGTAGAGGAAACAGGAAAATTCGTGCTTGATACAAAAACAGGAACTATAAATGCAGACAGCGTGGATTTAGCTGGGGACTTATATGTGAATGCTGCCGGAACTACTGATTCTTTTAGTGATAAATTTACACTAAGAAATCTGAATACTGAAAAAGTAGAAGGTGAAGGATCATTAATATCAGATTCACTTTTATTTACAGGAAAACTGGAAAAAAATTCCAGCGGAAAATATGATATAGTAATGGAAAGAAAAGATTTTTCCGAAGTGTTTAGCAGTGAATTCGGAAAAATACTGGAAGAAAATTATAGCGAAACAGGAGATATTGAAGGGAAAAATAAAATATATAATTCACTGAAAGTGAGTGTAACTTCCAAAGATAGGGCATTAACAGCAGAAAACGAGCTGACTGGAAGAAGTATAGTAAGTAATCTGATGTATCAGGAATTCAACAGAAACCGCGTACTGGAAAATGGTGTAAATGATCTTCTTGAGAACAGAGACAGATCAGCAGATAAAGGAGTATATGTAAATATTCTCGGAGGTAAGGAAGATTCTGACAATGACGGTGATTTTCTTGGTTATAAAAACAGAGAAGCCGGTGTAATATTCGGAATGATGAAAAAAATCAACAATAAGATATCTGCCGGAGGTTTTGCAGGATATCTTAGTTCTGATATTGATTATAAAGATGATGGAAATTCAAATCAGAAAACAGATACTCTTTCATTAAAGGGAGCATTGGAGATAGAACTTACAGACGGTCTGAGATGGCGTAATATTCTGGGGTATAATTACGGAAATACTGATACAAAGAGAAAACTGACATATGATAAAAGCTATACCGAACTCAATGGTAACTTTGATTCATGGTCTGCAAGAATTGACACAAATCTGGAATATACATATGATGTAAATAAAAGAATAAGCGTGATACCTTTAGTAGGGTTGAATGTGAGTTATCTGCACCAGAATTCATATAATGAAAGCGGTGCTGCGGGTTATAATCTGAGAGTGGATTCTGCATCAGGAACATCTGTAAGGCCTAAAGCCGGGATAAGAGCAGATTTAGGATTATATGAAAATAATAATACAAAATTAAAATTAGTGCCGTCAGTGCTTTATTCATATGAGACGGCAAATCCTTATAAAGTAAGAAATATAGGATTGGAAGCTTTTGATAATGCATTTTTTGTGGAATCAAGAGATTCTGAAAGAGGAAATCTGGATCTGGGTATAGGGCTTGAGTATAACTATAACAGAGAACTGGTCTTTTATGGACAGTATAAAAAAGAAGTACTTAATGATTCAGGTAATGATAAAATGAGTTTAGGTTTCAAGGTTTATTTTTAGGAGAAAATAAAGTTAATTTGAAGATATTAGCATGAATAATAAGACTGTATCAGAAGAAATTCGGTGCAGTCTTTTGTATTTAGAATGAATTAGAATGGAACAGATATTTTGTGCTGTTAAATATCCAGATTTATTATTTACTAAAATACTGGACTTGATTTCTGTTTTTTATTATAATTAAGAAGAAGTTCTATATAAAAATAAAGTGGTAATTTAATTATATATAATTAAAGAAATATAAATATAAAAAGTAATAACAGGAGGGTAATTTGAAAAAAGTTTGCGTATTTTTATTTTTAGCAGTTAGTATATTTTGTTTTTCAAAAAAAACTTATGATGAGACTAAATTCAGACAGGAATTAATAAACTGGGCTTCTTCCAAAGTAGGGGCAGATTATAGTATGGAAAACCGCTGGGGTGAAAATACTTATGACTGTTCGAGCTTCATAAGCAGAGGATTGAGAGAGGTAGGAATAACATCTATTTCAGGTAAAAAATCAGATTACGGGACAACGGCAAGAGGTCTGTATAACAGCAGCGGACAGAAAATGGAAAAGGATGATTACGAATCCCTGAAACCCGGAGATATAGTTCACTTCTCACCTCTTGTATCCACGACAACAGGGCATGTGGGAATAGTAATAAGGAATCTCGGCAAAGGCAGGGTAGAGGTAATAGACGCAAGAGGAACAATTTTCGGGGTAGTAAGAAGGGTTACGGATTTATCAAAAAGTAAAAGATATCTGGGAGCTACGAGTGCTGCACAGATTTTGAAAAACAACGGCTATACTCCTGTTAATCCAAACGGCACGCTTATTATTCCTAAAAAAGCTTTCCATTTAAGCCCTGTGGACTTAGCTGTGATTTTTGCCGGTAGTTTTATTATGCTGCTCATAGTAATAAAAATAATAAGAGCACTCAGAAAAGCAAAAAGATTAAAAGCAGGCAGATAAAATATATTGGAAATTAAAGAAGCTGTATTAAAATGAAAATGTATTCATTTTGATACAGCCTTTATTATATTATCAAAGTTATGATATAACCCTGTTTTCTACAAGCAGTCCAGACCAGATAAGATCATTCAGCATATCGATCTTATTGTCATCCAGTGAAATATTCTGGAAAATAATGTCTTCTTTCATAAATTCGTAAACAACACCCAGCATGAAAGCAAGTATAAACTCTGTACTTACATCTTTAATAATTCCTCTGTCTATACTTTTCTCCCAGAATGAATTAAGAGTAACAGTTCCCTTAAAACGTCCTTTTTTTATCTCATCGGAAAGATAGCAAGAACTTTTTGAAGTTATAACAAAGTTCAGCATATTAGGATTTGCCCTGTAAAAAATAATGATATTTTTTACCAGTTTCTCCATAAGAGTAGTATATTCTGAATACTCTGCTTCTTTGGAAATATTTATATAGGTTTCCAGATTCAGTGACTCCATTAAATCGGCAATACAATAATGGTAAAGTGTATTCAGCAACTCTACCTTACTGGCGAAATAAAAATATACATTCCCCGGACTGACCTTTATTTTTTTGCATAATCTCCCTATAGATGCTTTCTCCAATCCTGTTTCAGCAATTAAATCCAGCATTCCTAACAAAATTTTATCTTTTGTTTCTATCATTTCTCCTTAAAATCTCCTTCATATTTTTAAAAGCTTACTATTTAGTAAAATCTTTCTGTTGATTGAATAATAATTCAAAACTCAAATAAAGTCAAGATAAAATTTGCAGATATTTAGGATAGTCATTCTAAAAATTGAACTTATGGTGAATTTATGTGTATTTAAGTTCTAAGAAAAAATAAAAAAATTTTTGTATATTAAGTAAAAAAAATTTTCAAAAAAAAAGTATAAGCATATAAAATATTTAAACCATTTCCATTCTATGATATAATTAGATAAAAATATAGTAAAGAGGGTATAAAATGTATAATGCTTTAGGGATAAGCTACGGAGAACTGGCTTTAAAAGGAAAAAACAGAGGAAATTTTGAGAGAATACTGAACACAAGAATAAGAAATATACTAAAAGGAACAGATTATAAATTGACAATAGACAGTTCAAAATTATATATATTGTCAGATCAGGAAAATATAGACGAAATAATAAGAAAAATAAAAAAAATATTTGGGATAGTGCTTATTTCACCGTCTGTCCGTGTGGAAAATGATGAAGACGAGATAAAGAAAGCTGTTTTGGAAATTGCTGAAAGGGCTTATGACAGCGGAGCAAGAAATTTTAAGGTAGACGTAAAAAGAAATAATAAAAAATTCCAGAAAAAATCAATGGATTTTGCAAAAGAGCTGGGCGGACATATTCTTGTAAACAGCAAGTTTGAACATGTGAAAATGAAAAATGCAGATGTAACAATATATCTTGAGATAAGAAACAGTACATATATCTGCACTGAAAAAATAAAAACATACGGCGGACTTCCTCTAGGAACTACAGGAAAAGGACTGGTGCTTCTTTCAGGAGGAATAGACAGTCCGGTAGCTGCTTTTATGATGGCAAAAAGAGGAATGTTTGTAAATGCTGTTACATTTCACAGTTTTCCGTTTACCAGCACTCAGGCATTGGAAAAAGTAAAGGATCTTTCTGAAATTCTGTCGCTTTATATACCAAAGACAAGACTTTTTTCAATGAATATACTAAAAATACAGCAGGAAATAAATCAGAAAACTAATAAAGATCTGGCTACTATTCTTACAAGAAGAGTGATGATGAGACTGGCAGAAAGACTTGCTAAAGACAGAGGATTCGGTGCCTTAATAACAGGGGAAAGTCTTGGTCAGGTGGCGAGCCAGACAATAGGCGGACTTACATGTACCAATGCTTCAGTAAAGGATATTCCCGTTTTCAGACCGCTTATAGGTATGGATAAGACTGAGATTATAAATATTGCTACAGAGATAGATACATATGAAAAATCAATAGAACCATATGAGGATTCATGTGTGATTTTTGCACCAAAACATCCCGTGACTAATCCAAAGCTGGAAAATGTACTGATTGAAGAGGAAAAAATCGAAGATTATAATGAACTTATGGAAGAAATATATAATAATATGGAAATTTTTACTTTTGAATAATCGCAACGAATTTTTGAAGAGCAGGTGAGGCCGTGAAAAAGAAAGTAGAGAAAATATATAACAGAGTCAAGACTTTTAAAGAGCATTTTGAAAAGCAGATACTTCTTGTAATAACTGTATACAGAAACTATAATGACAGCCAGACACAGCTTTGGACAGCTTCACTGACATATTATTCCATACTGGCTGTAATTCCCGTAATAGCTCTTACTCTGGGTATAACCAAAGGATTCGGGATAGATATGTTTTTTGAGGAAAAGATATACTCTATGTTTCCTGAAAGCAAAGAGGGCGCCTCTATGATTATAGACATGGCAAAAAGACTTATTGACTCCACTAAAGGAAGTGTCCTTACAGGTGTCGGAGTAGTTATCCTTTTGTGGACAATACTGAAACTGCTGCTGATGCTGGAAAATGCTTTTAACAGAATCTGGAAAGTAAAAAGGGACAGATCCATTGTAAGAAGAATGATAGACTATGTGGCTATTGTTTTTTTAGGGCCTATATTTTTTGCAGTGGTATTGGCGACAATATCTTTTCTTACACATTATCTGAGGATGCTGGCAAAAGGATTTTTATTCAGTACAGGTGTACCGCTGTTTCTTAATTTTGCAGGATTTTTGATTATAATATTGCTGTTTACATCTATTTATATTATAGTCCCGAATACAAAGGTTAAGTTCAAACCGGCTCTTGTTGCTGGAATATCCACAACGATAATGTTTTTCGTTCTAAAATTTGTATTTTTTCATGTTCAGTCTACAATTTCGAAATATAATGCAATATATGGAAGTTTATCATTTATTCCTATATTCCTTATATGGGTTCAGTATATCTGGATGTCTGTACTGGTTGGCGCACAAATAAGTTTTTCGAGCCAGAATCTTGAAAAATACAGTGTAAACAGAAATGCAGATGAAATGCCTATAAAGCTGAAAAAAGAACTTTCCATACTGGCGGTTTACTGTATATCAAAAAGATTTCATGAGGGTGAGACGCCGTACAGCAGCAGAGAGCTTGCCAAAGAACTGGGAGTGGAAGTTCCTGTAATGAGAGATATAATAAACAGTCTTGAAGATATAGAAATAGTCAATGAAATAGTTAATGACAGCGATGATGATAAATATCAGATTTCTGTTGACCCCGCAGTTCTCACGCTGGATATGCTGCTGAACAAAATGGAGATCAGGAATATGCAGTTGTATGAAGATGTGGAAATAAGCAAAAAATATAAGCCGATATTGAAAAATATACAGGAAGATATAATTTGTAAAAATGAAAAACTAATAAAAGATATAGATAAATAATTTTGCTTTGTGATATAGCAGAGAGTAAATACAGGCAATATTACATTTGTTATTTTAAATTTAAATTCAGAAAAAACATCAGGAGATGATATGGAAATAATAATAGTGGTTTTAATAATAATTGTTATTCTGATACAATTATTTGGTATTTTTTTCCAAAATAAAAAAAGAGCGGCAGAAAGTTCAGAAGTTACAGAGCTTTTAATAAAGAATATAGAAAATGAAAAAGAAATATTTATGCAGATGGAAAGTAATCTTGCTTTGAAGAGTAAAAATACACTTCTTGAAGGTTTGCAGGATGTAAATAAAAATCTTTCGGGAAATAATGAAAATCTGCTTATGAAATTCGGAGATTTCAGCCAGAATCTTACTAATACCTCAGCAGAAAATAACAGAATTCTTACAAAGGATATCAATATATTTAAAGATGAATTTAAAACCAGCATGAATAAGGATTTTGAGCAGTTAAACCTGAAAATAGAATCAAGGCTTGATATGCTGAATCTGAAAGTAGAAGAAAGACTTTCGAAAGGATTCGAGCAGACAACAAAAACATTTAACAGCATAATAGAAAGACTCAGCAAAATAGATGAAGCACAGAAGAAAATAGACTCTCTTTCTACGAATATTATATCATTGCAGGATGTGCTTACTGATAAAAAGAGCAGGGGTATTTTCGGGGAAATACAGCTGAATCAGATATTAAAAACAGTTTTTGGCGAGAGAAATGACAGGGTTTTTTCACTTCAGTACAAACTTTCCACAGGGGTAATCACAGATGCGGCAGTTTTTGCGCCGGAACCTGTGGGGACAATCTGTATAGATTCCAAGTTTCCTCTGGAAAACTATAAACGTATGTTTGACAAGAACCTTGAGGAATCACAGAGAGAGCTTGCCAAAAAAGAATTCGGAATAAATCTCAGAAAGCATATTGATGATATTTCGGGAAAATATATTGTATCAGGTGAAACAGCAGATCAGGCTATAATGTTTCTTCCTGCCGAGGCTATATTTGCCGAAATAAATGCGTATCATCAGGAAATAATAGAATATTCCCACAAGAAGAAAGTATGGCTTGCATCACCGACTACTTTAATGTCTGTACTTACTACGCTTCAGGTGGTAATGGTAAATGTGGAAAGAGAAAAATACGCCCATGTGATACAGGAAGAATTGCTCAGATTAGGACAGGAATTTGACAGATATCAGAAAAGATGGAGTAATCTTGAAAGAGATATAGACAGAGTACATAAAGACGTAAAAGATATCACAACTACTTCAAATAAAATAAGCAAGAGATTCGATCAGATATCTACTGTAAAACTGGGAGAAAAGTCAGAAATAATGATATCTGAATCTGAGTCAGACAAGGAGGATTAATGGGGAAGAAAGGAAAAATAGTCGTTTTTGGCATATTTCTTCTGGTTTTTCTGGGAGTCAGCAAGAAAATAAGCTTTGAAAAAGTAATGGACGGAGGAGAAGATATTATCAGCACTATAAGTCTTATGGATAAAGAAAAGGAGAGTTCCGGAAATGAAGAAAAAGCGGGACAGGAAGATGTGAAAATAGGAAATCCTTTATATATAAGAGTATTTAAAGAAGAAAAAGAGCTGGAAATGTGGATAAAGAATGACAAAGGTACGTATAGTCTATATAAAGTATTTGATATATGTACTTTTTCCGGAGGACTTGGACCGAAGAAAAAAGAAGGCGACAAAAAAAGTCCCGAAGGATTCTATTACACCAAAAAATCATTTTTAAATCCAAACAGCTCGTATCACCTTTCATTTAATATTGGATATCCAAATGAATATGACAAAAGTCACGGCTATACCGGAAGCCTGATTATGATTCACGGAAACTGTGTATCTATAGGATGTTATGCCATGACTGATAAATATATAGAGGAAATTTACGGAATAGTAGAGAAAACATTGAATAAAGGGCAGGAAAAAATAAATGTGGATGTTTTCCCGTTTAAGATGAAACAGGCTAATATGAAAAGGCATAAGAATTCGGAATACTACAGCTTTTGGGAAGAGATAAAATTTGGTTATGATTATTTTGAGAAAAATAAAATACCGCCGAAAGTAATAGTGGAGAATAAGAAATACAAACTGGCGCCGTAATTTATTCAGCCTAAGCTTTGAGCAGAGTAAAAAATGAATGTACCTCTTGACAAAAATACAAAAAAGGTATAATCTGATTTATCAGAAAAAATTACATGATGTAAGGAGGAGAAATGAGCCGGATAGTAAAAATAGGAAATGTATTAATAGGCGGCGGAAATCCTATAGCAATACAATCAATGACAAACACTGAAACAAAAGATGTAGATGCCACGGTAAAACAGATAAAGGAACTGGCAAGTGCAGGGTGCCATATAGTAAGAATGGCAGTGAAAGACAAGTATGATGCAGAAGCAGTTAAGGCAATAAAACAAGAGGTGCCCGGAGTTCCGCTGGTAGCAGATATACATTTTGACTATAGATTAGCCCTTGCGGCAATGGAAAACGGAATAGACAAGATCAGAATAAATCCCGGAAACATAGGTGACGAGGGAAAAGTAAAACTGGTGGCAGATGAAGCCAAAAGAAGAAATATCCCGATAAGAATCGGAATAAATTCAGGATCTCTGGAAAAACATCTTTTGATGAAATACGGACATCCTACACCGGAAGCAATGGTGGAAAGTGCAATGTTTCATGTGAGACTTCTGGAAAAATACGGTTTTGAAGATATTGTGATTTCTCTGAAATCAAGTAATGTAAAAACAATGTATGATGCATATGTAAAAATGTCGCAGGAAACAGACTATCCTCTTCATCTCGGCGTAACAGAAGCCGGTACCATGGAAAGAGGAAGCATAAAAAGTGCAATGGGAATAGGCGGGCTTTTATTAAGAGGAATAGGCGATACGATAAGAGTTTCCCTTACTGAAAATCCGGTAGAAGAGATCGGAGTGGCGAAAACCATTCTAAAAGTAGCTGGTTATATAGATGAGGGAGTAGATATAGTTTCATGTCCCACTTGCGGAAGAACGGAAATTGATCTTATCGGCCTTGCAAAACAGGTAGAAAAGGAATTTAAAGATAAAAATTATAATATTGACATAGCAGTAATGGGATGTGTGGTAAACGGCCCCGGTGAAGCAAGGGAAGCAGACTACGGAATAGCCGGCGGGAAGCAGGTAACTGTTTTGTTTAAAAAAGGGGAGATAGTAAAAAAAGTAGCTGAATCAGAAGCTTTGGAAGAACTGAAAAAAATGATTGAGGAAGATATGAAAAAGTAATGATAAAAGCTGTTATATAATAAAGCCGGTATCTGGTCAGGAGCCGGTTTTATTTTACAGGAAATCACAGAAAAAATTCCGGATACTGTGAAATGTACTTTTTGTTACAGTTTCCTTGTGTAAAAAGTCAAATTATGTTATTATTAAGATAAAAAATAAAAATTATGGAAAGGGAGTTTCATGAGAGAGTACAATCCAAAAGAAATAGAAAACAAATGGCAGTTACAATGGGAAAAAGATAATATCTTTAAAAGTGAAAATGTCAGCGATAAGGAAAACTACTACACTTTGGAAATGTTTGCCTACCCGTCGGGGAAGCTGCATGTAGGGCATCTTAGAAATTATACTATAGGTGATGCCATTGCCAGATATAAAAAAATGAAGGGCTTTAATGTACTTCATCCGTTTGGATGGGATAGTTTCGGGCTGCCTGCTGAAAATGCGGCTATTGAAAATAAAGCACACCCGGGAGAATGGACCCGTAAAAATATAGATAATATGAAGAGACAGCTGAAGTTAATGGGAATATCCCATGACTGGTCACGTGAGCTGGCTACATATCAGGAAAACTACTATAAATGGAATCAGTGGATGTTTGTAAAAATGTATGAAAAAGGTCTGGTATATAAGAAAAGGTCTTATGTTAACTGGTGTCCTGAGTGTAATACAGTTTTGGCAAATGAACAGGTGGAAGATGGAAAGTGCTGGAGACATTCTAAAACTGATGTTATACAAAAAGAACTTGATCAGTGGTATTTTAAGATTACTGATTATTCGGAGGAATTGCTTCAGAGCCATGAAGAACTTGCCGGAAACTGGCCTGAAAAGGTAATTACAATGCAGAGAAACTGGATTGGGAAATCATACGGGACTGAAATAGACTTTGTACTTGATGACGGTGAAACAAAAATACCTGCATTTACTACAAGACCGGATACATTATATGGAGTGACATATGTAGTGTTAGCTCCTGAGCATCCTGTGGTAGAAGACATAATTCTTAGAGATAATCCTGAATTAAAAGCTAAAAATGATGCGATGATAAATGAGGATAAAATAGAAAGAACAGCAGAAGATAAAGAAAAAGAAGGATTTTTTACAGGAAAATATGTTACTAATCCTATAAACGGAGAAAAACTTCCTTTATGGGTAGGGAATTACGTTTTGATGGATTATGGAACTGGAGCTGTAATGGCGGTTCCTGCACATGATGAAAGAGATTTTTTGTTTGCAGGAAAGTATAGTATGCCTCTTAAAATAGTTATAGAGCCAGAAGGAGAAACACTGGATATCAGCACAATGAAACAGGCTTATACAGGTGAAGGACTGCTTGTTAATTCTGATAAGTTTAACGGAATGAAAAATAATGATGCAAAAGCGGCTATTTCAGAACATCTTGAAAAAATAGAAGGCGGATTAAGAACTGTAAATTACAGACTTCATGACTGGCTTTTAAGCAGACAAAGATACTGGGGAACGCCGATACCTGCATTATACTGCGAAAAATGCGGTCTTGTTATGGAAAAAATAGAAAATCTCCCTGTAAAACTTCCTATGGATATAGAATTTACAGGAGTGGGAAATCCTTTGGAAACTTCTGAGGAATTCAAAAGTGCAGCATGTCCTGTATGCGGCGGAACAGCTAAAAGAGAAACAGATACAATGGATACATTTGTGGATTCTTCATGGTATTATTTGAGATTTTTGAATCCAAATCTGGAAACAGCACCTTTTGATAAAACAGATGCAGATAACTGGACTCCTGTAGACCAGTATGTCGGCGGGGTAGAGCATGCTGTAATGCATTTGCTTTATGCCAGATTTTTTCATAAAGTACTGAGAGATATGGGACTTCTCAGCACAAACGAGCCGTTCAAAAGACTGCTTACACAGGGAATGGTTCTTGGGCCTTCATATTACTCAAATGAAGAGAGAAAATTCTATTTTGAAGAAGATGTAAATGTGGATACAAAGACAGATAAAGCATATTCAAAAAGAACAGGCGAAGAACTGGTAGTAAAAATAGAGAAAATGTCTAAGTCTAAGAATAACGGAGTAGACCCTGAAGTAATAGTAAAAGAATACGGGGCTGATTCTGCCAGAGTATTTACACTGTTTGCAGCGCCGCCTGAAAAAGAACTGGAATGGAATATGAACGGTCTTGCAGGGGCATACAGATTTTTGAACAGATTATTTTTATTAATAGAAGATACAAAAGAATTCACAGAAAACGGTGAGATAGATCACGGCAAGAGAAATAGCGAGGATTCGGAAATACAGAAAAAACTTCATCAGACAGTAAAGAAAGTAACTGAAAGTATGGAGGATAATTTTCACTTTAATACGGCAATAGCTGCATTGATGGAACTTTTGAATGATATGACAACATACAGACAAAAGGTTATTGATACTGGAAATATCAGCAGTGAATCAAAAAAGATATGGAAAGAAGTGCTGGAAAAGATAATATTAATGTTATCTCCTTTTGCACCGCATATGGCTGATGAACTATGGACTGCTTCTGGAAGGGAAGGATATTCTTTTCTTGAAGAATGGCCGGGATATATTGAGGAATTAACAAAAGAAACTAAGATTAACCTTGTAGTTCAGGTAAACGGAAAGCTGAGAGATACTATTCTGGCAGATGTTAATACACCTAAGGAAGAGCTGGAAAAAATAGCGCTTGATTCGGAAAAGGCCCAAAAGTTTACAGAAGGCAAGGAAATAGTAAAGGTTATAGTAGTTCCTAATAAACTGGTAAATATCGTAGTAAAATAACAAAAAACAAAACAGGAAAGAAAATATGAAAAATAAAGTTATAGTAGGAATGAGCGGCGGCATAGATAGTTCGGCCGCTGCTCTTTTTTTAAAAAAGCAGGGATATGAAGTAATAGGAATAACTTTGAAACATCTCCCTGATGAATTATCTGAAAGCGGCGGAAAAACCTGCTGTTCCATTGATGATATAACTGACGCAAAAAATGTATGCAGTCATTTGGAAATTCCCCATTATACCATTGATGTATCAGAAGAATTTCAAAAAGAGGTAATAGATTATTTTATAAAAATGTATAATGAGGGAAAAACTCCCTCACCTTGTGTTATATGCGATGAAAAGATAAAAATAAAAAAACTTGTGGAAATTGCAGATAAGATGGGGGCCGAATATATAGCAACAGGTCATTATTCAGGCAAAACATCAGAAAACAGGCTTGTATGGGACAATGAAAATACCAAAGATCAGACATATATGCTTTACAGGCTTGATATGAATACTCTTTCAAGAATGCTGTTTCCTCTTTCAGGATATAATAAAAAAGAAATACGTGAAATAGCAAAGGAAGCAGGAATAAAAATTCACTCAAAACCTGACAGTCAGGGAATTTGTTTTGCACCAAAAGGTTACGAAGAATTTTTGAAAAGCCGGAAAGAAATAGAGATAAAAGAAGGTTTGTTTTGTGATAAAGACGGAAAAGTTCTGGGGAAACACAGGGGATATCAGTTGTTTACAATAGGTCAGAGAAGAGGTCTCGGGCTTAATCTGGGGAAGATGTATTTTATAACTGATATTATACCTGAGAAAAATATGATAATTCTTGGAGAATTTCAAGATTTGATGAGAAAGTCTGTGAGAGTAATAAATTATAAATTTAATATAGAACTGGAAAGTGCAGCTGGAAAGACAATTATTGCAAGGCCGAGATTTTCCAGTAAGGGATTATCAGGCGGAATTATTGTGGAAAATAAGGAAGTTTACTTTATTTTTGATAATGAAAATGCAGAAAATGCAGAAGGACAGCATATAGTCTTTTATCTTGACAATGTACTTATCGGAGGCGGAGAGATAGAGTTTCATAAATTTTAGCGGGAGGTTTTTTAGCATGATTAATATCTTTGAGGTTTTCAGCAAAACATTTGATGATTATAAAAATAACTTTTTTAAGGCATCTCTTCTGTGCCTTATAATGTACTGGTTTTTCGAGAGGGGATCTATGATTTATACTCCCCTTGAATTTTTTATACACTCAACTTCAGGTGACAGTTTTTTTACTCTAAGATTTATATTAAGTTCTTTGATAACTTTATTATTAGGGTCTATTCTGATTTTCGGCGTTTATGATTATTTTTTGAAAATAAGCAGAAATGAAAATTATGGATTTATTATACTAAGGAAAAATTATAATCTTACAATAACAGGAATTTTTTTAATAATTGGATATTTTTTATCAGTTATAATGCTTTTTTTTATGGCATTTGTTTTTCCAGACAGAGGAGCAGCAATCAGTGGAAATATATATATGAATCAATATATAGAAATTATTATGGATTTTATCCCGTTATTTGTGATTTTATTTTACTCGCTTGTGTTTTTTGTGATAATAGATAATTCTCACTATAATGTCTGGGAAGTAATCAGGGAAAGCGTCCTTTTGTTTAGATTCATTGATATATTTAATCTCGCAGTCTTATATATATTTTTTGCCCTTTTAAAGTATGCCGCGGATATGACAAGGGGGATCGCTTATATATTTCTTGTCCCGATGCTTTTTCTCTTTATGGCAAATTATTATAATGAATTATATTTAAGGAAAAATTCGTAAAGTCGTACTACATGAAAATAAAAATATGGTTAATAAAAAAATATTGAAGTATCTTCTATCATTGATAATATTGAGTTTTTAATTACAAATGTATTTAGAAATAACATAAGAATAAAAAATATGTAATATTCCTAAAAAAATGACTGACAAAATTGTGGAAAAATGGTAATATAAGGATGTATGCATGATTTATATCTGTATTTTGAAGCTGTTTTTTGGCATTAAATAACTAAAGGTATAATAAAACGGGATTTTACACATTTAGGCATATTGGTTGAAAAATTCAAATTGTGGGAGTATGAAGAATGAGAGAGAAAATGAAGAGCGGGATTTACGGATATTTGATCGGTGATGCTGTTGGGGTTCCATATGAGTTTTGTACTTCTGAAAAACTCAGAAGACTGGAAAAAATAGATATGATACCTCCCAAAAAGTTTAACAGATCGCATAAAGAAGTAAAACCCGGAACATGGTCGGATGATGGGGCGCAAATGCTTTGCATGCTTGCGAGTCTCATGGAATGCAGAAATTTTAACATAAATAATCTGGCTAAAAAGCTTCTGGCTTGGTATGAAAAAGGGTATATGGCTGTGAATCAGAAAGTTTTTGATGTAGGGGTACAGACATCAAGATCGCTTTCGGAGTACAGCAAAACAAAGAATCCTCTGACATCCGGTATGGTGGTAAAAAACGGAAGAGGAAACGGTTCTCTTATGCGTGTATTTCCGTTAGGGTTATATAGTAATCATGAAGAGGATAAAATAGTGGAATATGCACATCTGCAGTCTATGATTACTCACGGGGATATCATTCCGCAGGTATGCTGTGCCTTTTACAGTCTATGGGTAAGAGAAACAGCAAAAGGCGGAAGTATAAAAGAATCATATGAAAAATCTGCCGAAAAACTTCAGAAGATATATGAAGGGCAGACAGAGCATCTCTATTATTTCAATGAGAGACTGAGACCGCTGGATTATAACATAAAAGGAAAAGGAACGGGTTATGTGCTGGATACGCTGAGAAGCGTACGTGATGTATTATTCGAACAGAATAACTATAAAGATGTAATAATAAATTCTGTATTACTTGGCAATGACACTGATACAGTAGCAGCTATAGCAGGAGGTATAGCAGGGATACATTATGGATATGACTCTATACCTGAAGATTGGCTGAGACTTTTGAAAGGGAAAAATGTTGTTGAGAAACTTCTTGCTAACTACTCTTAAAAATAAGTAAATTTTATAGTGAAAATATTTTTTATTAATTTTACTAATGTGTCTCTATTATGGTAATATATAATATAAGACATAAATTTAGACCAGTTATAAAATGTCAAGGAAAAAAAGAAGAATTTTTAAATAAAAAAATGAGTATCACAAAATAGACAGCAA